>DATMEI010000162.1:0-9493 GCA_035556995.1 Streptomyces sp. | reverse complement strand
GGCGCGAGAGGTTCGACGGTGACGTGAAGCCGGCGTCCAGAACTGCGCTGGTGCCAGACGCCTGCGACCACGCCGTCGACCAGCAGCACCGGGAAGTTGCCCGCCTGGCCGCTGGGGGAGAGGGCACGTTGCCCGGCCGGGCCGGGGTAGAGACGCTCACGCGGCCGGGAAGCGATCACGTACGCGTCGAAGTACGGCAGCAGCCGCACCCCGCGAGGCGGCGACGGGGGCACCTCGGCGTCGCCTGCCGTCACCCACCCCGGCTCGCCCTCGACGGCGACGCGCTGGAGCTGCCCCTCCAGGGAACGGAACACCTCCTCGGCCCAGGCCCGCGGGGCGCCCAGCCATCGCGCGAAGTCCTGCGCCGTGGCGGGCCCGTAGGCGTACAGGTAGCGCTCGACGAGCTGCGCCTGGGCCGTCCGCCCCGGGAGAGGAGCCTGGCCGTCCAGAAAGCGCCGCGGATTGGTGTAGGTCACCTTTCGGCCCCGGTTCGGGCCGTAACACAACAAGCCCCGATGGGAGGCGAGTGCGAGGGCCTGCCGCCAGCGGGGCCACATCCCCTGGAACGCCGGCATGACGAGATCACCGGCCCACGGCCCCGTCGCTTCGATGACGGCTTCGCTCAGCTCGTCGATGGTCAGCTCCGCGCCGTCCAGAACCCGGCCGACGGCTGCGACGACCTGCTCCGTCTGCTCCCCGGTCAGCCGCACCCCCTCGGGGAAGGGGCTTGTGCCCACGGGAAGCGACCCCAATGCGCCGATCCACATGGGCAGTTCGGAGGTGGGCAGCAGATGGACGGTGCCGCGCGGGCCGTGCGTCTTGATCAGGCTGTGCCGCTCCCACAGGGCGTCGCGTACATCGGTCCGGGTGGCGGTCTCGCTCCTCATGCCGAGGGAGAGTTCCGCTGCGGAGAGCACCTGGGCGTGCGCGCCGCAGAGGATGCCCGCGATCCTCTCGGGACCGGCCGAAGCCGAGGGCGACGCGAGGGCGCTGCGGTCGAGCCGCCTCGCGGAGACCTCGTTCCACGACAACTGCGGGACGGCGGAATCCATGGTCTGCCAGCCTCCTACAGTTCGCCTGCCTACCGCGCGGCCGGCTGTTCAGCGGCAGCCGTCACCAGTATCAGCGGGATGTCCCCGCACGGCCGCAGCCGCAGCCCTTCGTACGAGGCGCCCTCGCCGTTCCCGGCCAGTACGGCCCCGAAGTCGGGACCCTTGAGCAGTGAACCCGCAAGATGGCGTGCGTCCGTCGAAACAGCCACGCGGCCACGTGAGTTGACCAGGCACGCCGGCCCCGGCAGCCGTTGCAGCACCGGCATGACCGCCGCTTCGAAGGCCGGCAGATACACATCGGCCGCGGCGACGCCCGTGAAGCGGCCCTCGACCGTCACCGGTGCGGACAGAGTGAGGCTGTACTCGTCCGAGCAGAGGTAGTCCACATACGGTCCGGCGACCGCGCGCTGCCCGGTGTCGCGCGCCAGCGCGAACCATTCCCAGTGGGTGTAGTCCGAGTACGCGGAGTGCTCGGGGTCCAGATCCAGCAGCAGCGGACGCACCTCGCCGCCCGCGCCGCTCTGCCACCACTCCAGCCACACCGGCGCGTCGGCGAGCAGCCCCGGCGCCGCCACGAAGCCCACCCCGGAGACGGGACCGGGCCGGGAGAGCCGCTCGTGCAGGCCGGGGCGGAGCGCGGCGAGGTCGGCGGTCGTGGGCTGTCTGCCTTCGGCGGTGAGCGGCGCGAGGAGTGCCGCGGTGTCCTTACGGGTCTCGGCGACGGTGTCGAAGACGCTCTCCAGCGTGTCGCGGACGCCGGCCGCCACATCGGCGGCTGCCACATCGGCGGACGCCGCTTCGTCAAGGACGTCCGGTCCGCCTGCGGGACGGGGGCTGCTTCCCACGGGTGCCCTCCTTGGTGTGCGGGCCAGGTGGCCCGCCGGCGAGGCCGGGGGCGCCGAGGCGGAGTTCGACCAGGCGTCCCATGGAGACCTCGACACACTGCTCGGCACGGGCTCTTGCCTGCTCCTGCGCACCATCCTGCACCGCACAGATCACGGCGCGGTGACGATCGCAGAGGTCTTTGAGATGCTTTTCCTCGCTGAGTACGAGGCACAGCAGCGCCCCGATCTCCGCGTGGATGCCGATCTCTTCGCGTGTCAGCCGCGCGGACTGAGCGGCTGCGGCCAGCTCCACGTGGAAGCGGCCGTGTACGCGGCTGCGGGCTGCCGCGTCCCGGGCGTCCGCCAACTCCTCCAGCGACCGGTGCAGTTGCCGCAGGTCGTCCGGTTCGGTGCGCTGAGCTGCGAGTCTGGCGGCGGCGCCGGAGACGGCGGTCCAGTGGTCACCCACGTCGCGCAGCTCCTCGGTGCTCCAGCTGCCCAGATGGGCCAGCAGCCGTTCCTCCACGGGACCTTCGGGGACGGTGACGAAGCTGCCGCCGCCGCGCCCCCTGCGGGTGGTGACCAGGCCGCGCTGCCGCAGCGCCATCAGCGCCTCCCGCAACGTGACGGTGGAGACGCCGAGTTGAGCGGCGAGTTCGGGCTCGCCCGGCAACTGCTCGCCGTCGGCGAGCAGTCCGAGCTCGATGGCGTCACCCAGCCGCCGCACCACGGCGTCGACGCGGGCCTGTGTGCCGATCGGGGTGAAGACGGTTCTTCGGGCGCCGTCCTGATCTCTCTCCACGGCTACCACCTTGTCAGTTGGCTGAGTCTTTACCTGAAGAGGGTCTCGGGCGGTCTTGAAGATTGAACTATGACTTCATATATTTACCGGCCAACGACCACAGCACCAGAGAGGTTCCCGCCCATGGAGGGGAAGGCCATCCGGCTGCGGAGTCTGCGCAAGGTCTTCGGCAGTACAGAGGCTGTCGCAGGCATCGACCTGGGCATCTCGGACGGTGAGTTCTTCTCCATGCTGGGCCCGTCGGGCTCGGGCAAGACCACGGTGCTCCGCATGATCGCCGGCTTCGAGCCGCCCACCGGCGGCACCATCGAGCTGGCGGGCAAGGACGTCACGCGGCTCGCGCCCTTCGAGCGGGACGTCCACACCGTCTTCCAGGACTACGCGCTCTTCCCGCACATGACCGTCGAGCAGAACGTCGCCTACGGCCTGAAGATCCAGAAGACACCCAAGGCCGAGCGTCTGCGCCGGGCCGGAGAAGCACTTGCGAGCGTCCGTCTCGAAGGCTTCGGCAAGCGCCGCCCGTCCCAGCTCTCAGGCGGTCAGCGGCAGCGGGTGGCGCTGGCACGTGCCCTGGTCGGCCGCCCGGGAGTGCTGCTGCTGGACGAGCCCCTCGGCGCCCTCGACCTCAAGCTGCGCGAGCAGATGCAGATCGAACTCAAGGAACTGCAGCGCGAGGTGGGCATCACCTTCGTCTTCGTCACCCACGACCAGGACGAAGCGCTGACCATGAGCGACCGGATAGCGGTCTTCAACGAGGGCCGCATAGAACAGACCGGCACCCCCGCCGAGATATACGAACGCCCCGCCACCCCCTTCGTTGCGGGCTTCGTCGGCACCTCCAACCTGCTCAGCGGCGAGACGGCCGAACAAGTCGTGGGCAGGGCAGGGACGTTCAGCGTCCGCCCGGAGAAGATCCGGGTGCTCAAGGACCTGCCTGGCGGTGACGAGCCGGACGAGCCGGACCACTCCGCCGCCACAGGCACCGTCGCCGAGGTCGTCTACCTGGGGGACGCGACCCGCTTCCTCGTGGACCTCGACGCCGGCGGACGGCTCACAGCCGTCCAGCAGAACCTGGAGACCTCCTCCGAGGACGTCGCCGCCTACCGCGGCACACGGGTCAGGCTCCAGTGGCACCACCGGCACAACTTCCCCATCAGTCAAGCCCGTTGACCCGCACGTCCACCCCCCCCACGACCACCCTCGCCTCTACACCGTGGAGATCTCCGTGCGTAATTCCCGTTCCCTCAAGGCTGTTGCCGCGGCAGGCGCCCTGCTGCTGGCGACCGCCTGCGGTTCGTCCGGTTCCTCTTCCTCCTCACCCGGCGCTGTCGACCCACCCGACCTCAAGGCACAGAAGAAGCTCGGCAAGACGGAGAACTCGGTCAACCTCGTCGCCTGGGCCGGCTACGCCGAGGACGGCAGCAACGACCCCAAGGTCGACTGGGTCACCCCGTTCGAGAAGAAGACAGGCTGCAAGGTCAACACCAAGACGGCGGCCTCCTCCGACGAGATGGTCAGCCTGATGAAGACCGGGCAGTACGACGCCGTCTCGGCATCCGGCGACGCGTCGCTGCGTCTGATCGCCTCCGGCGACGCAGAGCCCGTCAACACCGAACTGGTGCCCAACTACAAGGACATCTTCAAGGGGTTGAAGAGTAAGGACTGGAACTCGGTCGACGGCAAGCCCTACGGCATCCCGCACGGCCGCGGCGCCAACCTCCTGATGTACAACACCGAGAAGGTCAAGCCCGCCCCCGACTCCTGGTCAGCGGTCTTCGACAAGTCCTCGAAGTACAAGGGCAAAGTCACGGCGTACGACTCCCCGATCTACATCGCCGACGCCGCGCTCTACCTGATGAAGCACAAGCCGTCACTGGGCATCAAGAACCCCTACTCCCTGGACCAGAAGCAGTTCGACGCCTCCGTCGACCTGCTGAAGAAGCAGAACGCCAACATCGGCGAGTACTGGAGCGACTACCTCAAGGAGATCTCCGCCTTCAAGAGCGGCGACTCCGTCGTCGGCACCTCCTGGCAGGTCATCCTCAACACCGCGCAGAGCGAGGGCGCGAAGGTCAAGGCGGTGCTGCCCAAGGAGGGTTCCACCGGATGGTCCGACACCTGGATGGTCGGTTCCAAGGCCAAGCACCCCAACTGCGCCTACAAGTGGCTCGATCACATCGTCTCGCCCGAGGCGAACGCCCAGGTCGCCGAGTACTTCGGTGAAGCACCGTCCAACGAGAAGGCGTGCAAGCTGACCGCGGACAAGAACCACTGCAAGACGTACCACGCCTCCGACGAGCCGTACTGGAAGAAGGTCCACTACTGGACCACACCCACCCAGCAGTGCCTCGACGGCCGCAAGGACGCCAAGTGCGTGCCGTACGCCAAGTGGGTCCAGGCCTGGACAGAGATCAAGGACTAGGCACACATGACGAAGACCGCGCCGGCCGCCGGATTCGTCCGGCGGCTCGCCGGGACCCTCCACCGCCGTCCCCGGCTGCAGCTGTCCCTGCTGCTGTCCGCGCCGCTGACCTGGCTCGTCCTGGCCTATCTCGGCTCACTCGCCGCGCTGTTCATGTCCGCGTTCTGGACCACGGACACCTTCACCTCGAACGTCGTGAAGATCTGGTCCACGGACAACTTCAAGACCCTGCTCACCGCCGGGGTCTACCGCGAAGTCGCCCTGCGCAGCGTCGGCGTGGCCCTGGCCGTCACGGTCATCTGCGCCGTGATCGCCTTCCCGGTCGCCTTCTTCACCGCACGGATCGCCGCACCCCGCTGGCGCCCTCTGCTCGTGGTCGCCATCCTCACGCCGCTGTGGGCCAGTTACCTGGTCAAGGCGTACGCATGGCGCATCATCCTCGCCGAGGGCGGCCTGCTGGAGTGGCTGCTCTCCCCGCTCGGCCTGGACGGGCCCGGCTACGGACTGACCGCCACCATCCTGGTGCTGACCTACCTGTGGCTGCCGTACATGATCCTGCCCATGCACACGGGACTCGAGCAGATCCCCGACAGCGTCCTGGACGCCTCCGCCGACCTCGGCGCCCGCACGGGCCGTACGTTCCGCTCCGTGGTGCTGCCGATTCTGCTGCCCTCCATCGCGGCCGGCTCGGTCTTCACCTTCTCCCTCAGCCTCGGCGACTACATCTCCGTGCAGATCGTCGGCGGCAAGACCCAGCTGATCGGCAACCTCATCTACTCGAACATCACCCTGGACCTGCCGTTGGCCGCGGCACTCGGCACGGTGCCCGTGGTGATCATCGTGTTCTACCTGCTCGCGGTGCGCCGCACCGGAGCGCTGAGCAGCCTCTGACGGCGCGCAGGACGCAACTGAAGCCGGCGGAAGCCAACTGGACGCACTGCCAACGGAAGCCAACTGGACGCACTGGACGAAAAGCGAAGGCCAGACGATGAATCTCTCCCGTCCCGCACGCATCGCACTGCGCACAGCAGCCGGGCTCGGCTTCGCGGTCATCTACATCCCGCTGTTCCTCGTCCTCATCAACTCGCTCAACCCCGACCGCAGTTCGGGCTGGCCGCCGCCCGGCATCACGTTCCACTGGTGGGCGGACGCCTGGGGGAACGCCGGCGCCCGGCACGCCCTGGTCACCTCGCTCAAAGCCGGCGTCGGGGCGACAGCCGCCGCCCTCGTACTGGGCACGCTCATCGCCTTCGCGATCCAGCGCTTCAAGTTCTTCGGCCGTGAAGCGCTCTCGTTCGTGGTCGTACTGCCCATCGCGCTGCCCGGCATCGTCACGGGCGTCGCGCTCAACACCGCCTTCCGCACCGTGCTCGACCCCTTCGGCGTCGGGCTGGGGTTGTTCACCGTCGTCGTCGGTCACGCGACCTTCTGCGTCGTGGTCGTCTACAACAACGTGATCGCCCGGCTGCGCAGAATGCCCGGCAGCTACGAGGAAGCGGCCATGGACCTGGGCGCGAGCACCTTCCGCGCCTTCGTCGACATCACATTCCCGCTGGTGCGCTCCGCGCTGGTGGCGGGCGGACTGCTCGCCTTCGCCCTCTCCTTCGACGAGATCATCGTGACCACCTTCACGGCAGGCCCGAACACCCAGACCCTCCCCATCTGGATCTTCTCCAACATGGCCAGGCCGCAGCAGGCACCCGTGGTCAACGTCGTCGCGGCCGTCCTCGTACTGCTCTCGGTCATCCCGATCTATCTGGCGCAGCGGCTGTCGTCCGACACGGCCTCGGGCAGCCGGATCTGAGGGACGGGCACCTCACAGCACCGGTGCCGCGCTCGGCGCCGTCTCGCCGAGGGCGTCGCGCCTGTCCGGCATCGCGAGGCTCGCCATCCGGCGCCAGCCGCCGAGCCGTTCGTACGCGTACATGGCGTGGATGCCTGCGGCGAGCGGCGCCGTCTTGACCGCGGGCCAGTCCAGGAGCCGCCCCATGTGGGACATCACCGAGAGGGAGACGTCTCGGTGGACGGCGATCTCGGCCAGGACACAGCGGCGCAGATTGCGCTGGATCGTCGCCTCGTGGCCCTGCGAGGCGAGCCGCAGCAACTCCTCGTGGCAGTACGCCAGATGGCTGTCCTCGTCGTTGCTGATCATCCTGATGGCCTTGCCGATCCCGGGATCGTGGCCGCAGCTGGCGAGCAGCATCGCCATCTGGTCGGAGGCCCGCTGCTCGGTGACCCGGCTGTGCGTCAGGTAGACGATGATGTCGTACTCGGTGAGCGGCTCGTCGCGGCGGAGCTTCTCGTGCATGAGGCCGATGCCGCGCCGCTCCAGCAGCATCGTGTAGTCGGTCTCGAGCGGCACGGCGACAGGCTTGAGGCCCCGCTTCTTCAGCATCGCGCTGAAGATCCGGCCGTGCTTCTCCTCGTCTGTGCCATGTCTGGTGATCTTGGGGGCGAGATCCCGCATGCTCTCCGGCACCAGGGCCGCGATCCGGGCGTTCTCCCAGCCTCCCTGCGCCTCGCCGCTGGCGGCGATGGAGCAGAAGAGCTGAAACGAGCGGTCGTTGTCCAGAATCTCTCTGAACAGGCTTCGGGACGAGAGCATCGATGCCACCTCCGGTACGGGTGTCCGCAGAACCGAGTCAAAGGGGGCGGAAGGGAACCGGCAACAGCAGCGCCGGTTCCCTGTGCCAAACGAAGGACATTCATGCCCCCGCGGCGGCAGGGCAGGGCTGTGCCCCGACTCGGAAGCGGTGTCGGACGTCCGGCTCAGACGTCCGGCTCGGACGTCCGGGTCAGAAGCCCGATTCAGAAGCCCGGCTCAGAAGCCTCCGCCGCCGAAGTCGCCGCCTCCTCCGAAGCCGCCGCCGCCGAAGTCGCCGCCTCCGCCGAAGTCCCCACCGCCGAAGTCGCCGCCCTCGCCTCCGTCCCCGAACCCGCCGCCGTACGCCCCGGGTGTGAGGGCGCTGCCGAGCAGTGTGCCCGCCAGCAGCCCCGGCAGGATGCCGCCGCCGAAGTAGCCGCCCGCCCAGGGGGCATAGGCCGGGCCCGCCTCCCAGTACGGCCGGCGCCCGTCCGGGGTGTCCACGGTGCGGGCCTTCGGTTCCGCGCCTTCCTCCAGCCGCGCCGCGTCCGCCGCGCAGACCGGCACGGTCCGCTCGGTGCCTCCGGGCGGTGCCCATTCCACGTCCTTCACCGACGGTCCGTGCCGCGGGTCGAAGAAGCACGGCATGCGCCGTTCCGGCAGCGGCCGGCCCTCCCGCCTCGCCTCCAGCGTCGCGAGAGCGAAGCGGCCGTCCTCCAGCGACTCCGTGACCGGCCGTACGTCTGCCGCCCCGCGGGCCGCCTCCATCCTCCGCTTCGCCTCGTCGTACGCGTCGACGGCGTGCGTGTAGTCACGGCGCATGGCGTCGTCGGATTCCGGGGCCGTCGGCTCGAAGCCGATGCGGTCGAGCTCCTCGCCGAACGCGGTGATGTCCTCGTCCACCACCGGGCGCAGCGTCTCCAGCCGCTCCCGGTCCTGCTCAGCCTGGCGCTTACGGGCCCGGCTCCTGGTGAGGACGGTTGCGCCCAGCCCCAGCACGACGAGCCCGAGAAGCACCAACAGGACGACGCTGCCGCCGCGTTCAGCCGCTGAACTGCCGCCGTCCCACGAGGCGGGCGCGTCACCCCGCGCCCGATTGTCCGCATCGTCGACGAAGCGGTTGAGCAGTTTCTCGGTGTTTCCGTCGGCGGACCGTTCCGCGGATCCGCGGAACCTCTCGACCGTGCTCTCTGACAGGACCGACCGGTCGGCGCCCGCAGCGAAATCGTCGCCGCGCGCGACGGCGTACACGCCGGAATGGCCGACCTGGCTGCGCAGGTCCTGCAGCAGCGAAGACTTCGGGAATTCCTTCGCGCTGGGCAGTACGGCCACGAAGATCGGCTTGTCCGCGTCCTCGATCTTCTGGGTCAGGGCCTCGGCCTCGGAGTCGGAGAGCTTGCCGGAGGCACGTGGATCGACGTAGACCGGGCCGTCCCGCAGCGCGGTGGCCACTTCCTCGACGCTGTCGGCCTTGCTCGCCGCATTCGCTCCGGGCGCCGTGATGACCGCCGCGCAGAGGACGGCGGCCACCAGGAGGAGGAGCGGCCCGAACAGTCGGTGACGCCTCTTGGTACCCATACGCCCTGTATACGCCAAATCGAACAAAACGACCTGTTGTCGGACATAGATGCTGGTGAGAGCGTCGACAAGGCGATCAAGTCGGGGGCGCGGACGTCGTCCCGCGGACGACGAGGCGGGGTGGACTCGCGCGCCGCATCGCCGACGCCTTCGTCCGGCGCTGGGTACAGCCGTCCGGCTCCTGCACAACGACGCCCAGGCCTCATACGCGCTGGCCCTGCGCTTCGGCCT
>DATMEI010000161.1:0-4682 GCA_035556995.1 Streptomyces sp. | reverse complement strand
GAGAGCTCCTGCGACTTCCTCTTCCTGGTCGCCGGAGGCCGTCTGCGGCTGGGCGGTGAGATCGAGGAAGTGATGTCCGCGCACACGCTGCTCACCGGCACCGCCGCCCTCGACACCTCCCAGCAGACGGTGATCGAGCAGCGTCCGGTGGGCCGCGGCAGCACCGCGCTGGTGCGGTCGCACGGCGAACCGGTCGGCGAGTGGCTGGCCGAGCGCCCCACCGTCGAGGAAGTCCTCCTCGCCCACCTCGCCAACACCGAGGCCCCGCCCCTCCTCACCGAGGACGCCACACCCGGATCCGTCCAGAGCGCACAGCGCGCCCGATCGCAGGAGAACGCCGCATGAGCAGCAGCATCACCACCCGCACCGGCCCGGCTGCCCCCAGCCGCATACGCACCGCCCGCGGCCGGCTCTTGATGGTGCTGCGGCTGCACCGCTCGGCCATGTGGATCTGGATCGCCTTCGTGGTGATCACGGCGGCGGTCCTGCTCTGGCTGCGTTTCGGCCCGTACGGGACGGCCGCCGCACAGGTCCAGGCCGGCTGCGGGACCTCCGGTCACCGCGCCTGCAGCAGCACCCCTCTCGGCGCAGACGCCCTCCATGCCTTCGAGTACAGCGTCTCGAACGTCTCGTCGCTCCTGCGCAACTTCGCGCCCGTCGTCGCCGCCTGGGCCGGCGGCGCACTCATCGCACGCGAACTGGAGAACGGCACCGCGGAGTTGGCCTGGACCCAGGCCATCAGCCCCACCCGCTGGCTCGCGGAGAAGCTCGCCGTACCCGCCGTCCTCCTGACCGCCGGCACGGGCCTCCTCATGTTCCAGTTCCGCGGGCTCCTGGACTGGGCCGGCGACCACCACCTGCTCAGGGCGGGCTACGAGACCAACGACCTCTACTTCGCCTTCGGGCCCTCGATCGTCGCCTACGTTCTGCTCGGCCTGACCATCGGCGCCCTCACCGCCTTCCTGACGCGTGGTCCGCTGCCTGCGCTCGGCATCAGCGCCCTTGCCACGTGGACCACCTCGTGGGTCATCAACCCGTGGCGCACTCAGATCTGGCCGACCGTCACCGATACCGCGAAGGGCGACGGCCCCTTCGGCTTCGCAGCGACGCCGTGTGAGTGGGACCAGGCCGACTTCAAGTACTCGATCGACGCCTGCCTCGGCGCCCAGCCGGCCTCCCGCTACTGGCCCGTACAGCTCACCGAGACGGGCTTCGTCCTCGTACTCGCCGTCGTGGCCGGCGCAGCCGCATTCTGGCTGATGCGCCGCCGGACTCCCTGACACCAGGGCGTCACCACCGCGCGTGCACGTCGTCAGTCGCCTCGCCAGATGTTGTCGAAGGCGTCCTGCTCGATGGCTCGCCGTTGCCGTACGGCCTCCAGTTCCACCGACGCGTCACCGACGGCGGCGAGCACAGTCTCCACCGCGTCGTCGGCCGCGCGCGGAGCGCCGCCAGCCCCCTTGTCGCGGATCCCGACGGCCGTCGCAAGGGCCAGGAGGACAGGCTCATCCGCCGCCCAGCGGTCCTCCGCCAGGCGGCGGTCAAGCGAATCGACCAGCACCAGCTGACCGGTACGGAAAGGCAGCCAGCGGCCACGCTGCCGTGTGAGTTGTCCTTCCGCCTCGAGGGCGTCCAGATAGGCCGAGGACAGGTCGCGGCCTCTGCGCCACAGCCAGTCGTCGACAGACTCGTACGGCGCCTCTCGGGCAAGCGACGCCGCGGCCTGACCCAGCAAGCGATCCGCGACGGGCGTCCGGTGGACGGGCACGATCTGGTCGCCGTCCAGCGTGACGGTCCCGGCAACCAGCAGGTCGATCAACTCGGCTCCCGCCAGTGCGAGCGACAGCTCGCCCCGCTCCACAGGGCGACCGGGCGCCACGTCCAGGGCGGTGATCATCAAGTCCCGCGGTGTGGTCATCGAGGGCTCCACATCCACCCAGCGTAAGGAGCGAGGACGGCGGCTGCACCCCAGCGTTCGCCTTGCCCGACGGCTCCGGCGCCGCCCTGGTCAGGGGCCGTTCCCCTTGGTCCCCCCGGGGAGGCAGGTGCAGAGCAGGTGCCGGAGCGGAGCCCGCGCGCGTGGCTGCCCGCGGTGCTGTACTGGTCACGTGAAGCGCAAGCACACACCGACGTCGTTCCCGCGGGCCGGCCGGTCCGGCAAGGCGGGTTCGGATGCTGTGCGGGCCCAGCAGGCTCAAGGGCAGCGCCGCAGAGTCCGGCTCCTGATCGAGATCACTGCTCGTGCGGGGGCGTACCGGAAGGGACTGGTGACGGCGGTCCGCCGCCTCAGCCCCGAGGAAGCGGCGATCCTTGCCGATCTGGAGCGGAACGGACTGCAGGTGCCGCAGTTGCACGACGTGCTGTGCGGCGGCCATGTGCTGGTGGACGACCCGCAGTTGTACGAGGACTGGCGGTCCGCCAAGGGCAGCCGTCAACGTCTGTCCAGCCATCACCGTGACATCGACAAGACGCTCTATCCCGACATCGGGATGCGCGGCCAAGTTGTGCGGGAAAAGCTGCACGGGCGGACGGCGCACGGCACCTGGGTGCAGCTGGAGAAGACGCCCGCTGCCTTCGGCAAGCGCAAGCTGCCCAGCCTGAACGACCTCCGGCATCTCATGGACTACGTGGTGTACCGGATCACCCGCAGCAATGTCGGCCCTTGGGGTCTGTCACGGATGACCGAGCGGCGCCCGATGTACCTGTCGCCGATCCTGGCAATGCCCACGTCCCTCAGCCCTCCGGTCGCGCGGTCGCTCACCCGGGCACTGCGCCGGATCGAGGAGGAGGACGACGTCACTGCCGTGTCCAAGGACTTGGCGGCCCGGTTCCCACCCCCGGACCGGGCAGACCTGGCCGGCGAGCTGGGCCAGGCGCTGTCGGGCAGAGCCGGACGGGGACTGTTCGGCAATTCCGATGTGTGGGTCACCCAGACGCCTTCGCGCAGTGCTGCCGCGGTTCTCCGGGAGAGCCCCGAGTCACCTGCGTTCGGCACGTGGACGGAGGGAGAGGCGGCATGAGCGACGCCCGGCGCGACCAGCCTTCGCCGACGCCGCAGGGACCTGGCGAACTGTCCGTCCCTGAAGGGCTGGTCTCGGCCGTGCTGAACCTGGTGGACACCGGACCGGTGCTGCTCGGTGCGTACACCATCGCCGAACTCACCGCCGTGGATGCGATCGTGAACTTTCTCGAGGCCCGTCCGTCGGACGAGGTGCTCGCCGAGGCCGTCCGCTCGCTGGCGGCACGCCAGCTGCTCCTGGCGGGATCCACGGGCGAGCAGGTCCAGGTGAGGGGAGATCTGGGCATCACCGTCGCGTTCCAGCGGAGGGCCCGTAAGGTGCTCGATGCCCGCACGACCGGCACGGAGCCGGGGGAGCCGTGGCGGATCCTGTTGCTCCCCCAGCCTGAGCGGATCTGCCTGATGGTCCGCATCGACGCACTCGGCGTCCACCAGATCGGCCTGTACAAGCTCGACGAAGCCCTCCGCATGCTCACCGACTGGTTGCCACAGGGCCCGTCGGCGCACACCGATACGGCCGTGGACGTCGATGCCGTGCTCGCAGCGGCGGAGCGTTCCGCGCTGGTCACCGTGACCGACTACACCGCGCAAGGCTCGGCTGAGATCGCCGACGCCAGCACCGATCTGATCTTCGCCCGTGATGACGGACGGTTGCACGTCCTTTCCCGGAACCCGCGCAACCAGGAAGAGCTCGTGCCGAGCCGGGCGGACGGCAAGGAGGGCGTGCACGACAGGCTCGTCGACCTGCTGGCGTAAGGGGCTGTCGGGCCGGGCTCTCAGGGTGTGCTGTGGAAGCGGCGGTGGAGGTCGTGCACTTGCTCCGAGAGGCCGGAAGCCGGGCCCTCCACCACGACGTCGGGGGCGATCTCCCGGATCGGGAGGGTCCGCACCGGAGGCGCCGGGACCCCCAACTCTGCGAGCCAGGCTGCCAGTTGCTCGGAGGAGCTCACATACACGATGCGGCCCAGTCCGACCCAGCCGTGCGCGGCGGCGCACATCGGGCAGTGCTCACCCGAGGTGAAGACGGTCGCGGCTGCTCGATCCTCGGGGGTCATGTTCCCAGCGGCCCAGCGCGCCAGCTCGAACTCCGGATGGCGGGTCCGGTCGCCGAAGGCCACGCGGTTGCGGTCCTCGGCCAGGACCGTACCGTCCGCGGCGACGAGGACGGAGCCGAACGGCTCGTCGCCCGCCTCCAGGGCCTCTGTCGCCAGTTCCACGCAGCGGCGCAGGTGCCGCAACTCGACGTCGTTCACGGTGATGCCCCCAGAGTGTGATCTCCGCGGATGCTAAGTCCTCTGTCCCCTCGGCGCACCGGAATTGGGGACGGGCACGCGCAGGGCCCCACCCCCGGATGAGGGGGTGGGGCCCGGTGCGATGTGCGATGTGCGATGTGGGTAACCAACTGGCCGGTCTAGCCGGCGGATTCCTGCCCGCGGCGGCGCATCCACCACGTGAGTGTTCCGCCGACCGCTGCCAGCGCCGCGGCGATGGCTGCGATCAGACCCACCGGGGTGTCGGATCCGGTATCGGCGAGGTCACCGTCCGGGTCCTTTGCCGGCGGGGCCGGCTTGTCGTGATCCCCGCCGGCTGAGGTGGACGGGTCGGGTGCCGGGGTGGTCGGCTGCTCGGTGGGCTTGTCGGTCGGCTTGTCGGTCGGCTTGTC
>DATMEI010000160.1:0-2989 GCA_035556995.1 Streptomyces sp. | reverse complement strand
GCGGTTGCGGTGACGGCGAAGCGGCGGATGTGCATCGGACACTCCCTGGACGCGGGTACGGGCGGGACGGTGACGTGGCCGGTGAGGTGTGGGGCAGGGCCAAGAGGCAGTCTTTTGGCCCGCCAACGTCCGACGTGGGGTACGCGTCGCGCGTCAAGGCGCACATTGACTCGAACGAGCTACCCCGGCCTGCATACGGACGTTCCGCTCACAGGGCGGGTCCGCCCGGCTCGTTGGCGTCGTCAGGGCCGGTCCGTCCGGGCAGTCCGACTGGGCCGGTCAGTCCGTTCATCGGGGGCAGTCCGGTCAGTCCGGTCAGTCCGGTCAGCGGGGTCGGCTCGGTCCGTTCGCTCGCCTCGGCCCCCTCGCCCCGCTCGGCAGTCGGCTCTTCGAGCCGTTCCGGCTGCTCGGTGCTCTCGGGCCCTTCGGTCATGAGCTGCAACCGTGCCCTGGCTGAGGGTGCGCCGGGAACCGTCCTGCCCTGGCGGCTCCATTCCTTCGCGAGCCCGGCGTAGATCGGCTCCAGCCAGTAGGCCCCCGTCAGTTCCGCGAACTGCGTTGCGGGGCCCGTGAGTCCGTCGTGCTGTGCGCTCCGGAGGAGGATGAATGACGTGTTTCCCATGCCGGGGCAACAGCGGGTGGTGAAAGCGGGACACCGTTTCGGCGGTTGCTTCACTGCCACGAGAGTCCGCGTTCGATCACGCGTTGGTCACGCCCGGTCCGGCGCGGTGTGCGTGTTCGATCCGGGTGCCTGCGCGGACGTCCCCCGCCACTGTCCCCGCCGACGCGCGCGGATGCCCGCCGACGTCACTCCGGCGGCACGACTCTGGTGACGACTGTCTCCACCAGCTTGTCCACTTCGACGTCGGAGAGCATCCCGGGAAGCGTGAAGTGCTCCAGCAGTACGCCCGTCATGGCGAGGTAGAGGACGAGAACGGTGTCGGCGTCGCCGGGCAGCCCGGCATCCAGATGGAAGCGCAGACTCTCGTCGAACTCGGCGCGGACGGTGCGTGTGAGCTCGCTCTGCAGAGCCGGCCGGCGCGTGGCTTCGAGGCGCAATTCGAGCATCGCGAGGTAGCCGGTCCGCTCCTGGGACATGCGGCGCACGAGCCACCGGAGCAGTTCCGTGGTCAGTTCGCGTGCGAGAGGAGCGGAGCCCATTGCTTCGACGACCTCGGCGGGGTCGGGAGCCATCCGTACTTGGATGCGGCCGCCCGCCTGTGTGAGCAGGTCGTCTCTGCTGGTGAAGTAGTTGGAGGCCGTGCCGGCGGGAACACCGGCCTGGGTGTCGACAGCGCGGAAGGTCAGACCGCGCGCCCCCTCCTGTGCCAGTACCTCGATGGCGGCGTCGACGAGGGCCGTTCTGCGCTCGGGATTCCTGACCATCCGTATCTGCCTCCTCGTCCCCGGGGGTCCTCACAACTCCGCCCGGCGGAAAACACCTTGCGCAACCACTACACATGGAGCACTCTAACTGTAGTGGTTGCGCCAAGGCGAGACCGCTGGAACCGCTCATCGCCCTAGGGGGGACTCACCATGCGAAAGCTGACCTACTTCATCGCTGCGTCCATCGACGGATTCATCGGCGCCCCGGGAGGGGACGCGCAGTTCTTCACCGAATACGTGGACGAGGAGTACTTCGAGTTCCTCAAGGCGGAGTTCCCCGAGACCCTGCCGACGCCCGGGCGTCGGGCACTCGGCCTCGACGACCTGGAGAACAAGGCGTTCGACACGGTCGTCCAGGGCCGTGCGAGCTACGACGTGGCGCTTGAAATCGACGTCACCAGCCCGTATGCGCACATGCGTCAGTACGTGGCGTCCCGCAGCATCGAGAAGTCGCCCGACCCGGCGGTGGAGATCGTCTCAAGCGATCTGACGGGGAAGGTCCGCGAGCTCAAACAGGAGGACGGGCTGGGGATCTACCTCTGCGGCGGCTCCGAACTCGCCGGCGAACTGCTCGACGAAATCGACGAATTGGTGATCAAGACCTACCCGGTCGCTCTCGGCTCGGGCATGCCCATGTTCGGCTCCGCATTCCGTCTCACCGAGTTCACCCTGGAGCGGGAGCAGGTCCGTACGTTCGGCAACGGCGTGCTGGTGCGGCGGTACAGCCGCAAGCGGTAGCCGGGCAGCCGGGCAGCCGGGCGGGTCAGCGGATCTGGCGGCGTACCAGCTCGTGGAACTGGCCGCCGGCGTCCGCGAGCAGCTCCGCGGGCGCGCCCTGCTGCACGACCCGTCCCTGCGACATGACGAGCACCCTGTCGGCGTCCATGACGGTGGACAGCCGGTGGGCGATCACGATGCGCGTGGCGTTGAGCTTGCGGGTGCTCTCGATCACGGTGCGCTGGGTCTCGTTGTCGAGTGCGCTGGTGGCCTCGTCGAAGTAGAGGATGCGCGGGCGCCGGATGAGGGCCTGCGCGATCATCAGGCGCTGCCGCTGCCCGCCGGACACGGCGGCTCCGCCGTCGGAGAGCACGGTGTGCATTCCCATCGGCATGCGCTTGATGTCCTCGGCCAGGCCTGCCATTTCGGCGGCCTCCCAGGCCTCCTCGTGCGAGAAGATCTCCGCGCCGCAGATGGAGTCGAGGATCGAGCCCACGAACGGCTGGGCGTTCTGCAGTACGACCCCGCACTGCCGGCGTACGGCCGACTGGTCCAGGGCGGAGAGGTCCTGGCCGTCGTAGAGCACGCTGCCGGAGACGGGCTTGTCGAAGCCGATGAGGAGCCTCAGCAGCGTCGACTTGCCGCAGCCGCTGGCTCCGACGACCGCGACGAACTCGCCCGCTTCCACACGGAAGGAGATGTCGTCGAGCGTCAGCGGACCGTCGTCGCTGTAGCGGAAGGTGAGCTGCCTGGCCTCGATGGCGCCGGACAGCGCGCCGGGCTGGGCGCTCCCGCCGCGTACCTCGGTGGGTTCGTGCAGGACCGGTTTGACCTTCTCGAACATCGGGAGCGCGGCGGCTGCCGAGATGAGGGAGTTGGTCAGCTG
>DATMEI010000159.1:0-9627 GCA_035556995.1 Streptomyces sp. | reverse complement strand
TGGTCGGCAACGTCAGCATCCGCGTGCTGCCCACCGAGCGCCCCGACACCTGGGAGGTGCAGGGCCGTGGCGAACTGGCGCTCGCCATCCTGGTGGAGACCATGCGCCGGGAGGGCTTCGAGCTGACGGTGGGCAAGCCCGAGGTCGTCACGCGGAAGATCGACGGGAAGCTGCACGAGCCGGTGGAGCGTATGACGATCGACGCCCCCGAGGAGCACATGGGCGCCATCACCCAGCTGATGGCGACGCGCAAGGGACGTATGGAGACGATGACCAACCACGGGTCCGGCTGGATCCGCATGGAATGGATCGTTCCCGCGCGCGGTCTGATCGGTTTCCGTACGGAGTTCCTGACCGAGACCAGGGGCACGGGCATCGCGCACAGCCTCTTCGAGGGGCACGAGCCGTGGTTCGGGGATCTTCGCACCCGGCGCAGCGGCTCGCTGGTCGCAGACCGTCCCGGTTCCGCGACGCCGTTCGCCATGATGAACCTGCAGGAGCGCGGCACGATCTTCATCGAGCCGGGCACCGAGGTCTACGAGGGCATGATCGTCGGTGAGAACTCGCGCGCCGACGACATGGACGTGAACATCACCAAGGAGAAGAAGCTCACCAACATGCGCGCGGCTGCCGCCGACACGACGGAGAACCTCGTGCCGCCGCGGAAGCTGTCGCTCGAGCAGGCCCTGGAGTTCTGCCGCGAGGACGAGTGCATCGAGGTCACACCGGAGACGGTGCGCATCCGCAAGGTGGAGCTCGACCAGAAGGCACGCGGACGCGCAGCATCCCGCGCCAAGCGCTGATCCGGCGGCCCTCCGGGACCGCCGTGGCCCCTCTTTCTCCGGTCACCCGGCCGGACGAATGGGGGGCCATTGCTTGTCTTTGACGAATCCGTCTCGCAGGTCCCGAAATCCCTTACCGCATACGGGGGTTTCCGCGCGGGCCATGCGCGCACGGCCGCCGGGGCGACGAGATGAAAATGCACAAAGGGTGTTATCTGGTCCGCAAGGCAAGATGTCGGCGGTACCCGAGGAGGCACCCATGCGCGGAGCCACGCGTATCACGTGGGCATTCGGCTGTGCGACGGCCGTCACCCTGGCGGCTGCCGGGTGCGGCGGGGGAGGTGCTGGGGGCGCCGCCGCCGGCTCGTCGGCCGGTGTCGTACGGGCTTTCTGGACCGACCCGCAGAATCCGCTGGAGCCCGCCAACACCAACGAGGTGCAGGGCGGCAAGGTCCTGGAGATGACATTCCGGGGGCTCAAGCGCTACAACCCCGACACCGGCAAGGCGGAGAACGCCGTCGCCGAGTCGATCAAGACCGACGACCAGCAGAACTTCGACATCACCCTGAAGAAGGGCTGGAAGTTCTCCGACGGTACGCCGGTCCTGGCCAAGTCCTTCGTCGAGGCCTGGAATTACGGTGCGCTCGTCACCAACAAGCAGGTGAGCTCCTACTTCTTCGAGTACATCGACGGCTACGACGATGTGCACCCCACGGACGAAAGCGCCAAACCCAAGGCGAAGAAGATGTCCGGGTTGAAGGTCACCGGAAAGCACAGCTTCAAGGTGAAGCTCAACCAGAAGTTCTCCCTCTGGCCGGACACCCTGGGCTACGCGGCGTTCTCCCCGCTGCCTGAGAAGTTCTTCACCGACCACGAGAGCTGGCTCAAGAAGCCCATCGGGAACGGCCCGTACAAGGTGGACTCCTACACCAAGGGCCAGTCCATGAGGCTGTCGGTGAACAAGGAGTACGCGGGGCCGGACAAGCCCAAGAACAAGGGTGTCGACCTGAAGGTCTACACCGACCAGAACACCGGCTACACCGATCTGCAAGCCGGGAACCTCGACATCTTCGACGAACTGCCTGCGGGTCAGCTCAAGAACGCGAAGAAGGACCTCGACGGCCGTTACATCAATCAGCCCGCCGGTCTTCTGCAGACCCTCTCCTTCCCGCTCTACAAGAAGGAGTGGAAGTCGGAGAAGGCGAAGCAGGTACGGCGCGGACTGTCGATGGCGATCAACCGCGACGAAGTGACGCAGAAGATCTACCACGGCACACGCAAGCCGGCCTCGGACCTCACCTCGCCGGTGATCAAGAAGTCCGGCGGCTACAAGCCCGGCCTCTGCGGCGAGACATGCACGTACGACCCGAAGAAGGCGAAGAAGCTGATCGAGGACGCCGGAGGGCTGCCCGGCGGCAAGGTCAGCATCACCTCGAATGTCGACACCGGCTCGCACCGGCAGTGGATGGACGCCGTCTGCAACAGCATCAACAACGCCCTCGACAAGAACGATGCGTGCAGCGTCAACCCCGTGCCGACTTTCGGTGAGTTCCGCAAGGACATCGCCGACAAGAAGCTGACGAGTCTCTTCCGTACGGGCTGGCAGATGGACTACCCGCTGATCCAGAACTTCCTGCAGCCGCTGTACTACACCGGCGCCTCCTCCAACGACACCGGATACTCCGACGACCGTGTCGACAAGCTCATCGACGAGGCGAACGAGTCCGGGCAGGCCGACGCCGTCAAGAAATTCCAGGAGGCCGAGCAGATCGTGATGGAGGACCTCCCGGCCATTCCCCTCTGGTACCAGGACGGCAACGCCGGCTATTCGGAGAGGGTCAGCGACGTCAGGCTGAATCCCTTCTCGGTGCCGGTATTCACCGACATCAGAGTCAAGTGAGAGAGTGAAAACCCGTGGGGCGCTACGTCATCAGACGACTGCTCCAGATGCTCCCGGTCTTCATCGGGACGACATTCCTCATCTTCGTGATGGTGTACGCGGTCGGCGACCCGGTCAACGCGATGTTCGGCGACCGGGCGCCCGACCCCGCCACAGCCGCGCAACTGCGTGCCGAATTCAACCTCGACAAGCCTGTGTGGCTTCAGTACCTGCTGTACATGGCGCAGATCTTCACAGGTGACTTCGGCAACGCCATCAACGGCCAGCCCGTGACGGAACTGATGGGCACAGCCTTTCCGATCACTCTGCGGCTGGCGATCATCGCCGTCGTCATCGAGATCATTTTCGGGATCGCTCTCGGCGTGATCACCGGTCTGCGGCGGGGCCGTCCGGTCGACAGTTCGGTGCTGATGCTCACGCTGGTCGTGATCTCCGTGCCCACCTTCGTCACGGGCACCCTGGCGCAGTACCTGCTGGGGGTGAAGTGGGGGTGGATCCAGCCGGCCGTCTCTCCGGCCGCACCGGTCGGTGAACTGCTCCTGCCGGGGCTGGTGCTCGCGCTGCTGTCACTGGCCTACGTCACGCGGCTCACCCGCGCCTCCATCTCCGAGAACGCCCGCGCCGACTACGTACGCACCGCCGTCGCCAAGGGGCTGCCACGTTCCCGGGTGACCGTGCGTCATCTGCTGCGCAACTCGCTGATCCCCGTCGTGACCTTCCTCGGCACGGACGTCGGCAACCTCATGGCGGGTGCCCTGGTCACCGAGCGGATCTTCAACATCCAGGGGGTCGGCTTCCAGCTCTGGCAGGGGATCGTGCGGCAGAACTCGCCGACAGTCGTCGGTTTCGTGACGATCCTCGTCATCGTCTTCCTGCTCGCGAACCTGATCGTCGATCTCCTCTACGCCGTGCTCGACCCGAGGATCCGCTATGCGTGAGCCCACCGGTGCCCCCGATACGTCAAGTGACCGTCGCCCGTACGGGAGTTGGTCCCGGACGGCGGAGCCGTCGAACCGGAGGGTGGGGGTGGCGCATGGTTGAGCGTGCTCCGGAAAGCCCCTCTGCTGCCGGTGAGCCGTCGGCAGTCGGCGCGGGCGGCGGTGCCGCGGAACTGGTGTCCACCGAGGGCGAGGAGCTGAGGCAGCCCCCCGCCCCTCAGGAGCCGGGGCCGGGTGAGCGGGCCCGCAGCCTGTGGTCGGACGCCTGGCACGATCTGCGCCGCAACCCCGTCTTCATCGTCTCCGCGCTGCTGATCCTCTTCCTCGTCCTCATCTCGCTGTGGCCGGGTCTCATCGCCACCCGCAACCCGCTCTCCTGCCAGTTGAACAAGTCCCTCGATCCGGCCTCTCCCGGGCACTGGTTCGGATACGACACCCAGGGCTGCGATGTCTACACACGGGTGGTCTACGGCGCCCGTACGTCCGTCACCGTCGGCGTCTGCGCGACGCTGGGCGTGGCGGCGGTGGGCAGCGTGCTCGGGGGACTGGGGGGCTTCTTCGGCGGCTGGTGGGACGCTCTGCTCTCGCGGCTCACGGACGTCTTCTTCGGTATCCCGATCATGCTCGGCGGGCTGGTCTTCCTGTCCATGACGGGCAGCCGCTCCGTGTGGACGGTGGTCGCATTCATCGTGCTGCTGGGGTGGCCGCAGATCGCACGTATCGCACGCGGTTCGGTCATCTCCGCGAAGCAGAACGACTACGTGCAGGCCGCCCGGGCGCTGGGTGCCGGCAACGCGCGGATGCTCGTGCGGCACATCCTTCCGAACGCCGTGGCGCCGGTCATCGTGACCGCGACGATCGCGCTCGGCACGTACATCGCGCTGGAAGCGACCCTGAGCTACCTCGGCGTCGGACTCCAGCCGCCGACCGTCTCCTGGGGTGCCGACATCTCCGACGCCTCGCAGGGGATGCAGTTCCGCAACGCACCGCACATCCTGCTCTATCCCGCCGCCGCGCTGAGCCTGACCGTGCTGGCCTTCATCATGCTCGGCGACGCGGTGCGCGACGCCCTCGATCCCAAGCTGCGCTGAGGGAGACGTACGTGACCCAGACACAGGACCGGCCGCTGCCGCCCTCTCAGCCCGGCTCCGGGCAGCTGCTCCAAGTGCGGGATCTGCACGTGGAGTTCCATACGCGGGACGGCGTGGCCAAGGCCGTCAACGGCGTCAGTTGCAGCGTCGCGGAGGGCGAGACGCTGGCGGTGCTGGGCGAGTCCGGCTCCGGGAAGTCCGTGACCGCACAGGCCGTGATGGGCATCCTCGACATTCCGCCGGGACGGATCACGGGTGGAGAGATCCTCTTCGGGGGACGGGATCTGCTGAGGCTGCCCGCGGAGGAGCGCCGGGCGATCCGCGGTGCGCGGATGGCGATGATCTTTCAGGACGCTCTCTCCTCGCTGAATCCCGTGCTGAGCGTCGGCTACCAGCTGGGCGAGATGTTCCGGGTGCACCGCGGAGCGTCCCGCCAGGAGTCGCGGGCGAAGGCCGTCGAGCTCATGGAGCGGGTGAGGATTCCGGCCGCACGGGCGCGGGCGAACGACTACCCGCACCAGTTCAGCGGTGGCATGCGGCAACGCATCATGATCGCGATGGCGTTGGCCCTGGAGCCGCAGCTGATCATCGCCGACGAGCCGACGACAGCGCTGGACGTCACGGTCCAGGCCCAGGTGATGGAGCTGCTGGCTGAACTCCAACGCGAGTACCGGATGGGCCTGATCCTCATCACCCACGATCTGGGCGTCGTCGCGAACGTCGCCGACAAGATCGCCGTCATGTACGCGGGCCGGGTCGTGGAGACCGCCCCGGTGGGGGAGCTCTACCGGGCACCCGCCCACCCGTACACGAAGGGCCTGCTCGACTCCATCCCCCGGCTCGACCAGAAGGGGCAGCAGCTCAACGCCATCACGGGCCTGCCGCCGAGCCTGCTCCGCATCCCGCCCGGATGCAGCTTCCATCCCCGCTGTCCCGTGGCACGGCCGGTCTGCCATGCGGACGAACCACCGCTGTACGAGGCCGGTCCGGGCAGAGCCAGCGCCTGCCACTTCTGGGAGGAGTTGCTGGATGCAGAGTGACAGCGTGGGCGGGCTGCCGGACATCTCCCTGGCGGAACCCCCGTACGAGCCGCGCGAGGCGATCCTCGAAGTACGGGACCTCGTCAAGCACTATCCGCTCACCCAGGGCATCGTCATCAAGCGGCAGGTGGGTGCGGTCAAGGCAGTCGACGGCGTCTCCTTCGACCTCAGGCGTGGCGAAACCCTGGGCATCGTGGGGGAGTCGGGCTGCGGCAAGTCGACGGTGGCCAAACTGGTGACGAACCTGGAGGCGCCCACCGCGGGGAGCATCCGCTACAAGGGCGAGGACGTCACGCGCCTGACCGGCAGGGCGCTGAAGGCCGTAAGGCGCAACATCCAGATGGTCTTCCAGGATCCCTACACCTCGCTCAACCCCCGCATGACGGTGGGCGACATCGTCGGCGAACCCTTCGACATCCATCCCGAGGTGGCGCCCAAGGGCGAGCGGCGGCGCAAGGTGCAGGAGCTGCTGGACGTGGTCGGGCTGAACCCCGAGTACGTCAACCGCTATCCGCACCAGTTCAGCGGCGGCCAGCGGCAGCGCATCGGCATCGCCCGCGGCCTCGCCCTCCGGCCCGAGATCATCGTCGCGGACGAACCGGTCTCCGCACTGGACGTATCGGTGCAGGCGCAGGTGGTCAATCTGATGGAGCGGCTTCAGGACGAGTTCGATCTGTCCTACGTCTTCATCGCGCACGATCTGTCCGTCGTACGGCACATCTCCGACCGGGTCGGCGTGATGTACCTCGGCAGGCTCGTCGAGGTCGGCACGGAGAGCGAGATCTACGAACACCCCACCCACCCGTACACGCAGGCACTGCTGTCCGCGGTGCCCGTGCCCGACCCGGCGGCCGAGGGCGAGCGTACGCGCGTCGTGCTGGAGGGCGAGGTGCCCTCCCCGGCGAATCCGCCTTCGGGCTGCCACTTCCGCACCCGCTGCTGGAAGGCCGCCGGGAGATGTGAGCGTGAAGCACCGCTGCTGAGGATTCCCGAGGGCTTCGAGCACGCGGAGGGCCCGGCGCACCACCCTTCGGCCTGCCACTACGCGGAGGAGAAGGACCGGATCGTCCCGGAGTGAGGCGCGGTGCCGGCGGGCTGCCCGCTTCGGCCCGCGAGCACGAGCAGCAGGGCGAGCGAAACGAGAATGTCGAAGACGGCCGTGGCGAGCCACAGTTGGTCGCGCAGGGTCAGGGCACCGAAGTTCTCCAGCAGCCCGGCCTTCACCGCGAACGAGAGGCGGAAGAGGCCGAGTCCGAGCAGGGGCGCGCACACTGTCATGCCGAGCGGACGGGAGAGCCCGGCGCGGGTGAATGCTGCGACCGCGCCGCTCACGGCCAGCAGGGCGGTCGCACAGCCGTACCAGCCCTCCGGCACCGCCAGGAGCGTCACCAGGGTGCGGTCGCCGGTGAGTTGATGTGAATACAGGCTCCATCCCTGCTCCACCCATGAGTGGATCTCCCACGAGATGAGCACCACGGCCACCGTGCTCAGCAGTACCGAGGCAGCGATGCCACGGGCCGGTGTGGGTCGTGCGGGAGTCTCGTGGCGGGTGCCGTGGGAGTCGGCGCTGTCGGTCCCGCCGGCGGCGCGGCGACCCGCGACTGCTGTGACGACGAGCGCGACCCCGAGCACCAGCATGGCGATCACGCTGAAGAGGACCTTGATCCTGAGCCCGTCGGAGACGCCGCCCTGAACCCAGCCGGCGTTCAGATTCCACAGGGTGGGGACGCGGAGCAGAACGGTCAGCACGCCTGTCGAGACGAGGATGCCCGCGGCGGACGAGGAGATCAGGGCGGTGACGGCGCAGACCGTGTAGAGGACCAGCATCGTGGGCTCCACGAAGGAGCTGGCCCAGATCCCGTCCTGGGCGCGGAAGAGCAGCCCCGACCACATCCACCAGGCGTCGGTGACGTCGGCCGCCTTGCTGAAGTCGCGGATGATCCATGCCAGGTTGAGCACAGCGAGCGCGGCCAGCAGCGAAGCGCCGGCAGTGTGCGCACCGGGTCTCAACGTTCTGTCCTGACCCATGTCCGGCCCCCCGGCGGTACGGATACCCCAGCGCCGCACAGCCATGAGTCCGTACAGCATCGGACAAGCTTACTGCTCCGCCTCAAAGTGACCGGGCCGGGGCGGCATGGCCCCGCTCCGGCCCGGTCCGACGGCACCCGCACGGCCGTACGAAGTTCAGAGTCGCGGGTCCGTATATCGGAGCTGCGACGACTGAGTTGCGGTCATGTTAAAGCGTTTGAAGCATGCTTATGACGATATGTCTATTGGACAACAACGCCGTCAAGCACGCGGGGACCTCAATCTGCAAAACCTTCGCTCAAGATGCGCTCTTGGTGCACATGCTGCCGCCGGTACCCCTTGACTGAGCAGTTATTCACTTGCAAAGTCTCCTCAACCCATGGCACGGACTGCCAGCTGGCCAACAGCCGGATCTATCCGCATAGATGACGAGCGCGGGGGCGCAAACACGATGACAAGTCCATCCCAGGCCGCGATCGCCGGGTCAGAGACCCCAGATCCCGACGGCGTCGGCCTGACCAGCGAGCCGGTCGGCCAACAGGGCGCCAAAGACCAGCTCGTGGGCCGGTCCCCCGGTCAGTTGATGTGGATACGTTTCAAGCGCGACCGTACAGGCGTCATTGCGGCGTTCGTCGTCCTTTTCATGTTCGCGGTCGCGGCGCTTTCACCCCTGATCTCCTGGCTGTACGGCAAGGATCCGTACACCCGTTACGGGCAGATCCGCCCGGGTCTGCTCAACGACAGCGCGTACCCGATCAAGCCCAACGGCGGTATCGACAGCGAGTTCTGGTTCGGCCTCGAACCCGGCCTGGGCCGCGACGTGTTCACGCAGCTGATCTACGGCATGCGCACGTCGCTCTCGCTGGCCGTGGTCATCACGATCCTGTCGGTGCTCACCGCCATCGTGATCGGTGTCGCGGGCGGCTACATGGGCGGCAGGACGGACTACTTCCTCGGCCGGATGACCGACTTGATGATGTCCTTCCCGAACCAGCTCTTCTTCGTCGCCTTCACGCCGGTGGTCATGGCCCTCATGGTCGACCCCCAGGACGAGATGCCCACTTGGCTGCGGGCCTGCGTGCTGATCTTCGTGATGTGGCTGCTGGGCTGGATGACCCTGGCGCGACTGTTGCGCGGCACCGTACTGAGCCTGCGCGAGCGGGAGTTCGTCGAAGCGGCGAAGGTCGCCGGCACCCCGCCCTGGCGCATCATCCGCAAGGAGCTGCTGCCGAATGTGGTCACTCCCATTCTGGTGCAGTCGACCTACATGCTTCCCAACTTCGTCACCGCCGTCGCCGGACTCTCCTTCCTCGGTGTCGGCATGCCGGACTCCGTTCCCGACTGGGGCCGGATGTTCGCCAAGGGCGCCGAGGTCTACCAGAGCGACATCACTTACATGATCTTCCCCGGCGTCGCGATGGTGATCTTCATCGTCGCGTTCAACCTGCTCGGGGACTCGGTCAGGGACGCCTTCGACCCGAAATCGGGACGTTGAAGACCGAGAAGTGGGGGGCGCTGCCACCCCGGCACCGCATCAGTCAGGCAGCAACGGACAACCGACAGGCAGGTGCTACCACCACCATGAGCAGATTCAGGATGCGTACGGCGCGCGTCTCCGTCGTCGGGCTCGCCGCAGGCGCGCTCATCCTCACCGGATGCAGCAGCGGCGGTGGCGGCGACGACGGGGGCGTGAGCAAGGACGACGCCGCCAAGCAGCAGGTCAAGTACGAGTTCGGCGACGAGCAGGACTCGACCGGACCTGCCGAGGCCGTCAAGGGCGCGAAGAAGGGCGGGAAGCTGACCGTCTACCAGCGGGACAGCTTCGCCCACCTCGACCCCGCGCAGATG
>DATMEI010000158.1:0-7732 GCA_035556995.1 Streptomyces sp. | reverse complement strand
AGTTTGGCCGGGTCCAGTTCGGCGGCGGGATAGGGGCAGGCGTCGGCCACGGCGCGCAACTCCGCGGCCGTACGCACCAGGCAGCGGACCTCGAAGCCGAAGTGGTCTGCGAGTGCCCGCTCCAGGCGGGGACCGGGGGCGCTCTCGCCGGTTGTGAAGACCGCGTTGCCGCTCTGCAGGTAGGTACGGACGTCGCTCCACCCCAGGTCGGCCATCAGCTCCCTCAACTCCCCCATGGGCACCTTCTTGTGGCCGCCTACATTGATCCCCCGCAGAAACCCCGCATACGTCGTCATGGTCGGCAGCTTAGAAGAGGGGTGCCGGTGCGCGCGGGAGGTATCCGAGCCCGGATCACTCACCCTGCCGGAGGCAGCGCCGCCTCGATCAGATCGGCCGCCTGCCGGGTACCGCCCTCACCCGCCACCGCAGCCTGCATCTTCGCGCAGTGCTCCGCGACTTGCGGGTCGCTCGTCAGTGACTCCAGCGCCTCCCGCAGAGCCTCCGCCGTCGCTTCCTCCTTGGGCAGATGACGGGCGACGCCGAGCGAGACGAGCATGTCCGCGTTGCCGAACTGATCGACGGCCTGAGGGACGGCGATCATCGGCGTGGCCGTGGCCAGACCCTCCTGGCTGCCGCCCGCGCCCGCGTGCGTGAGGAAGGCGTCCGCCTGCTTGAGCACGGCCAGTTGGGGCACCCACGAGTGAACCTCGACATTGGCGGGGACCGGCCCCAGAGCGGCGGCCTCCACGTGCTTGCCGATCTGCAACACCACGTGCCAGCCCGGCAGTTCACCGAAGGCGCGCAGGCACTCGCGGTAGAAGTCCGGCTCCTTGGTGAAGGCGGAACCCAGCGAGATCAGCAGCACCTTGTCGTCCTCGGTGCCGGGCGGGCGCCGCCAGTCGCCCTGATGGGAACGGTCTCCCTGGCAGGCGCCGACGAAGGTGTAGACGTTCTCGTCGACGCGGTCGGCGTTCGGCTGGAGCACCTTCGGAATCAGTACCAGCGAGCGGTCCGGACGGCCGGCGAAGTCGTCCGGGTGCAGGGTCATTCCGTTCTCGGCGAGCCATGCCGAGAAGCGCTCGAAGTAGGCGATGCCGCGCGGTGTCGCCTTCATCTCCGCGAACAGGGGCGCGGCCACCTCCTCCTCGTACCCTTCCCAGGCGACGAGGCAGGGTGAGAGCTGGATGTGCGGCACGCCCCAGCGGCGGGCCAGCACACGGGAGGGGTAGGACGTGATGTCCGAGAGCACCAGGTCGGGGATGTCCCGCGCGGCCGGGCCGGTACCCCCCTCTTCCTCACTGCTCGCGCCGCCCTCGTAGAGCTCGGTCAGCTGCGGCAGCGCCTGCTGCGCGTCGGTGAGGAACGGCTCGATGTTGTCGATCAGTTCGGTTCCCCACGCCTCCGGGTCCTCGTCGGCCCCGGGGAGCGTCGTGCGGTAGACGCGCGGCTCGGCGCCCGTACTCGCGACGAGTTCCGCGAAGGCGTGCGGGATCGCGTAAGTGACGCGGTGGCCCCGCGCGACGAGTTCACGGATGACCTCGAGGCTGGGGTTCACATGGCCGTGTGCGGCGATGCTGAACATGGCGATATGGGCGGTACGCCCGGCGCGAGTGGACACGACGGCCAGGCTAGACGAGACGTAACGTCTCACGCAAGGCGAACACCGCGGCAGGGAAGGTCACGACGAAGCGACGAAGCGAGAAGCAGGAGAAGACCTCAGGAGACCGGGCGCGAGTCCGCCCACGCGGACTCGAACTCCTCGCGGTAGGTCTGGAACAGACCCTGGACGCCTTCGTCCTGCGGCTTGCCCGGCCCGGCACCCCGCTGGACGAGGTCGCGTCCGCCGCCCCGCAGCACCAGCACCGGCGACTCCATGCCGCGTACCCGGCGCAGATACGACTGGACGACGGCGAGCCCGTCCGAACCGTCTCCGTCCACCATGTACGCGGAGAAGCGAGGGGTCTCGTCGAAGACGTTGATCTCGAAGGCACCGGTGTCCCGCAGCCGGGAACGCACCCGGCGCATGTGCAGGATGTTCGTCTCGACGGTCCGGCTCAACTCGCCCTTCTTTATGCCCAGTTCGCGCTCCCGCCGGCGTACGGCCGTACTTGCCGGATTGAGGAAGAGCAGCCGCAGACGGCAGCCGGAAGCGGCGAGCCGCACCAGGCGGCGTCCCGAGTAGTTCTGCACGAGCAGATTGAGGCCTATGCCCATCGCGTCGAGACGGCGCGCTCCGCCGAAGAGATCCTCGGCGGGCAGCTGCCGCTGGAGACGTACACGGTCGGAATGGACGCCGACCACGTCCGCGAAGCGGTCACCGACCAGATCCTCCACGGCGTCCACGCGCAGCCGGTGCGCGGACGGCGCCGCGTCACTGTTGGCGCCCAGCAGCTCCAGCAGCCGGGCACACATGCGCTCGGCCTGCGCGAGCACCGTCTCGGACAGCGCGCGGTTGCGGGCGACGGCGCTGCGCGCCACCTCCAGCTCGTCCAGGGCGAGTTCGACCTCGCGGCGGTCCTCGAACCACGGCTCGAAACAGGGCCAGTGCTGCACCATCAGTTCACGCAGCTGCGGCAACGTGAGGAAGGAGAGAACGTTGTCGTCGGCCGGGTCGAGCAGATAGCCCTTGCGGCGGCTCACCTCCCGTACCGCCACGGCCCGTTGGACCCATTCCTGACCGGCAGGACCCGCGGCGGCGATGACCCACTCGTCGCCGTGCACGGGCTCGTAGATGGGTCTCAGCACGGCGGATACGACCGCGCGCAGCCGCTGTTCGACCAGATTCAGCCAGACGTAGGCCCGGCCGGCGCGCCGGGCCCGGGTGCGCACCTCGGCCCAGGCGTCCCCGTCCCAGTCGAGGTCCGCGCCGATCTCCATGGGGCGGGCCAGTGAGACCGCACCCGCGGGCGCGTCGGTGGTCTCCCCGTCACCGCCGTCGCCGCTTTCACCTGGGGGGAGCTCAAGCCCTCCCGCACCCACCCGCGCACCGCCTTCCTTGCCCCGTTGAGCGATCAAGGAAGACTACTGCGGCCCGGAAAGCACCGCACCCTGAACCCCCATCAACTTGCCCTGCCCATACGTTCGTACGGGGAGAAACCGCTTGCCGCGCAGCCGCACGGGAGTCCCAGCCCTCCTCCCGGGGGCTCGACAATCCCTCGTACTACCGGGTGACCGGCGATCCGCGCTACCGCATGCGTACGACGGGCACGGGTAATTCACTCTTGCCGCGCGGCCCTCACGTACCGCAGCCTCAGAGGGCCCTGGGGGGCGGCTCGGCCACGACCAGCTTGAAACCGATCTGCCCGAAGCGCACCACGTCGCCGGGACGCACCCGCACCGAGCCGGTCACGCGGCTGCCGTTCACCCAGGTCCCGTTGCTCGATCCCAGATCGCGCAGCTTCCAGCCGTCGCCCGTGTTGCGCAGCTGAGCGTGCGTCCGGGAGACCGTGTAGTGGTTGAGCCGCAGCATCGAACCGGGGGCGCGGCCGATGGAGTAGGGATACGAGGCGGGCATGGGCAGAAGCAGCTCGGGCAGCCGCTCGGACTGCCATGCCTTGCGAAGGGCACCGGGGAAGGCGAGGACGCGGGCGATTCCCTCGGCCAGCCAGCGGCCGCGGGGCCTTCGCGTCGGCAAGTCGTGCAGCACAGCGTGCAGTTCGCTCTGCCACTGCGCATGCAGGATGGCGTCCGTACGCTGCATGAACGTGTCCTGCGAGACCCGGCCCTGAGCGGCGCCCTCGCGCAGCACCTCAAGAGCACGCTCCCTGTCCGCGTCCGACAGCCGCGGCGGGTATGCGCCGAACTCGAGAGATGACATGTTCAGCATTCTCTGGACGGTCAAACGCCCTGTCCAGGCCGGAAGTCGTGCAGTAGCGGAATGAAGACATCTGGACCCCGCCGGGACTCGCACGTGCCGCCGCGAAAACTCCGTCGCGCCGCCGCCCCGCATTCGCTATGTTCCTCGCACGCCCGTGTCAGCGGAAGGGAGGCGAGAGCCGATGTGCACCTGCACCATCACGCGCTCCCGCCCCGTCCGCAGGGCGTTCAGACGGCACTGACCGGGAGCGCAACACGCCTTCCGGAAGGACCACTTGACCATGACCACCGATCTGGTCGTCCGCGCGCTCGGCGAGTCCGAGGCGCGCACTGTCTTCACCTCTCTGCAGGACCCGGGCCTCGTCGGCCGTCAGTTGCTCGGACGTCCGTACGCGACCGTCGGCGAGGGCGGTGAGTACCGTCCCGAGTGGACGTGGGTGGCGCTGCGCGCGGGTCGCGTCGTCGCCCGTGCGGCCTGCTGGGCGGCCCCCGGCGACGAAGTTCCGCTGCTGCTCGACTGGTTCGACTTCCTCCCCGGGGAGGACGCCGCGGCCGTACGGCTGCTGCGTGAGATGCCGCTCAGGGTCGACTTCGAGCTCGTGCTGCCGCCCCGCTGGCGCACGGACGAAGCGGTACGGGCGGCGGCCGAGGCCCGCATCGACGCGGCCACGGCGGCCGGCTACCGTCCGCTCGTCGAACGCTTCCGCTACCTGTGGACGCCGGAGTGCGGGCTGCCGGAACACCCGCACAGGCTCCACTTCCGGCCGGAACCGGACGACGAGGTGATCCTCGGCGTACTGCGGCGCATCCAGCACGGCACTCTCGACGCGCACGCCCGGCGGGCACTTGAGGAGGCCGCTCCCGGAGCACCCGGGGCCGGGATCGAACGAGCCGCGCAGGAGGACCTGGAACACCTCCGCTGGCTGGCGTCCCCACGCGAGTGGTGGCGCCTGGCGCACACCCCGGACGGGGCGCTGGCCGGCCTGCACGTGCCGGGCAGAATCCCGAGCGGCCCGGCGGCGGCCTTCATCGGTGTCGTACCCGAGCAGCGCGGCAACGGCTACGCCTACGACCTGCTCGCCGAGTGCACCCGCCAGCTCCACCAGGAGGGCGCACAGTCGATCGCCGCGTCGACGGATCTGGACAACACCCCGATGGCAGCCGCCTTCGCCAAGGCGGGCTATCCGGTCGTACAGCACCGCTACTGCATGACTGCGCCTGCACGCTCAACTGCGGCCGCATAGAGGCATATCAGCAGGACGGGACACACGGGCCGCGGCGTTCACACCCTCCGGGGTGTGGACGCCCGGCTTCCGCCGGCCCCGTGAGTCAGCCGTCCAGCGCCAGCCGTACGCCCAGCGCCAGCAGCACCCCGCCCGATATCTGCTCCAGCCTGCGACGCACTCCCGCACGCGAGAGCACTCGCCTCAGCCGTCCCACGAACCACACGTACATCCCGTAGTAACCCACTTCGTAGACCGCCCATATCGCCGCCAACGTCACCATCATCGGCAGCTGCGGGGCGCCCTGCGGCACGAACTGCGGGAGGAATGACATCGCGAAAATGGCGGCCTTGGGGTTGGCCAGGTTCAGCAGCAGCCCGCCACGGTAGGACCGCCATCCCCGTTCCTCCGCGGGGCCTCCCTCCACGGGGCCTCCCTCCGCCGCCACTTCGAAGCTGCCGCCCCGCCGCGCCGTACGGATCGCCTGCACGCCGAAGACGATCAACACCGCCGCTCCCCCGAAGCGCAGCACGTCGTAGGCGAGTTGCGAGGCGGCCAGCAGCGCGGTCAGACCGAAGGCGGCGACGAGCCCCCAGATGAAGACGCCCGTCTCGTTGCCCAGGACCGCCATCAGTCCGGAGCGGCGGCTGCGCAGCGAGTTGCGGATGATCAGCACCGTGCTGGGGCCGGGTGACATCGCGACCAGCGTGCATGCGCCGAGGAACGGCAGGAGGGTGGAGAGCATGCGGCCATCCTGACCTCTGCCTCGCCGGCACCCAACCTGTTTTCGCCACACCCGGGGCGCGGACGGGATCAGCCCGTCGTTGCCTTGCTCTGCCCGTCGTGCCCCCGCCCCGGCAGGAACGCCGCGATCACGAGGCCGGTCAGCGCGGCGCCTGCCGCGATGAGGAACGAGATGCGGAAGCCCTCCAGCGTGGGTACGTCGCTGCCGCCCAGCGGCGTGCTCATACGGGCCAGGACGACGCCGACGACGGCGCTCGAAGTCGAGGTGCCGATCGAACGCATCAGCGTGTTCAGGCCGTTGGCGGCGCCGGACTCGGACGGGTCGACGGCGCCGAGGATGAGCGCGGGCATGGACGAGTAGGCGATGCCGATACCGAGGCCGATGAGGACGGAGGTGAGCACGACCTGCCACACCGCACCCATGAGGGCCGTACCGGCGAGGTAGGCGACCGCGAGGATCACCAGTCCCGTCATCAGCGAGACCTTGGGGCCGCGGGTGGCGGAGATGCGTGCGGAGAGCGAGGAGACGAGCATCATCGCGATGCCCATGGGGGCCACGCACATCCCGGCGACGACCATCGAATGACCCAGCCCGTAGCCGGTGGAGCGGGGCAGCTGGAGCAGTTGCGGCAGCACCAGGGTGGCCGCGTAGAAGGCGAGCCCCACCGTGATCGAGGCGAGGTTGGTCAGCAGCACCTGCCGGCGGACGGTGCTGCGCAGATCGACGAGGGGGTGTGCGAGGCGCAGTTCCATCACCCCCCACAGCAGGAAGATCAACAGCGAGGCGGAGAAGAGACCCAGCGTGGTCCCGCTGCTCCAGCCCCAGTCGCCTCCCTTGGATATCGCGAGCAGCAGCGAGACGAGCCCCGCGGAGAGGCCGAGGGCACCGAGGACGTCGAAGCGCCCGCCTGTGCGCAGCTCCGACTCGGGCACCACCGCGGCGACCAGGACCATGGCGAGCACGCCGAGACCGGCGGCGCCGAAGAACAGCATGTGCCAGTCGGTGTGCTGTGCGACGTACGCCGCGAGCGGCATGCCCAGCGCGCCGCCGACGCCGAGCGACGAACTCATGAACGCCATCGCCGGACCGAGCCTGTCCTGCGGCAGCTCGTCCCGCATGATGCTGATGCCCAGCGGGATCGCGCCCATCGCGAAGCCCTGGAGGGCCCGTCCGGTGACCATGGGTACGAGCGACGAGGTGAGGCCGCACACGAGCGAGCCCAGCACCATCATGCCGAGGCTGACGAGGATGAAGCGGCGCTTGCCGTAGAGGTCGCCGAGCCTCCCCATGATCGGCGTGGCCACGGCGCCGGAGAGCAGCGTCGCGGTGACGACCCAGGCCGCGTCGGCGGTGGAGGCCCGTAGGAGCGCGGGCAGCTGGGCGACGACGGGGACGAGCAGTGTCTGCATGACCGCGACCGAGATGCCTGCGAAGGCCAGGACGGGCACCACTCCCCTGAGCCCGTCCGCAGCGCCGTTCCGCCCGCCCCCTGCGCCGGACAGCGGCGGTCCGGGGCCCGGCTCGGATATGGCGGGCGGGGCGGCACCTTGGGCCTGGGGCATGCGTACTCCGGGGTGGGGCGGGGTTCGATTACGTGCAACGTACAAACGAACCACCGGGCCCCACCTGGAAATTCCTCGGGCGCGTGGCACGTGGTGCCACAGTTCGCCGCCGGTGTTTCCCGGCGCCCAGCGCGGGAAGTTCCAGGCATGACGGGAGCGGTCGTCCACCGTCCGAGGGCTGTGGGTCACCGCCCGGCTGCACGCTTCACCCCGCGGGGTACGGCGGCCGGATTCCCCTCCGTTTTCTTCGCCCGTCCCCGGAGGACGTGCGCATCCCCTTCCGGAAAGGCCCCTCTTTGTGAGCGACTCCGTGAATTTGCTCGATCCCCCCGGCACCGCGGAGGCACCCGCCTCCGAAGGCCCTTCCAAACGCCGCGAAGGCCGTC
>DATMEI010000157.1:0-3258 GCA_035556995.1 Streptomyces sp. | reverse complement strand
TCTGGGTCCTCTTCCAGGGAGGCGTGGCCTTCCCCGTCGGCAAGCTGCGTGAGAACGGGCGCTTCCCCGCACGGCAGGCGATGATGTGGGGCGCGCTCGGCACGTTCATCGGCTATCTCGCGCTCGCGTATTCGCCGAACGTCGTCATGGCCTATATCGGCTTCAGTGTCTTCAGCGGCATGGGCGCCGGTGCGGTGTACGCGACCTGCGTGAACATGGTCGGCAAGTGGTATCCGGAGCGCCGGGGCGGCAAGACCGGCTTCGTCAACGGCGGCTTCGCCTACGGCTCGGTGCCGTTCGTGTTCATCTTCACCGGCTTCATGGACACCAGCAACTTCAAGTGGGTGCTGGTCAGTGTCGGTGTGTTCCTGGCCGCGGTCGTCGCTTTCGCCGGCTCCTTCTTCAAGGACCCGCCGAAGAACTGGTGGCCCGACCACGTCGATCCGCTGAAGACACCGGACGACCCGCGTGCACGCCGCGCGCTGGCGAAGAACCCGCCGGCGGTCAAGCAGTACACCGCCAAGGAAGCGCTCCAGACCGGACGTGTTCCGATCATGTGGTTCTGTCTGCTGTGCACATCCGGTGTGAACATCTTCGGGATCGCTTTCCAGGTGCCCTTCGGTAACGAGATGGGCTTCGCGGGCGGCATCGTCGCCACGGCGATGTCACTGAAGGCCATCGTCAACGGCACCGGCCGGGGCGTGATCGGCTGGCTGTCCGACCGGTACGGCCGCAAGCAGTGCCTGCTCTTCGTCTGTGCCGTGCTCGGGCTGTCGCAGTTCGGCATCCTGCTGTCCGGTGAGGCCAGGTCGATGCCGCTGTTCCTGCTCTGCTCGATGATCTCCGGCTTCGGCGGCGGCGCGATCTTCCCGATGTTCGCGGCGATGACCGCCGACTACTTCGGTGAGAACAACAACGCCACCAACTACGGCATGGTCTACAGCTCCAAGCTGCTGTCCGGCATAGCGGGCGCGGGTCTGGGCTCCATGGTGGTCACCGCGTGGGGCTACGGCGGTGCGTTCTGGCTCGCCGGCAGCACGTCGCTCCTCGCGGGGGTCGTGGCGCTGTTCCTGCACCCGCCGGGGCGGCCGAAGAATTCCATGATCAAGCCCAACCCGCAGCCCATAGGCGGGGAGTGATATGACGCTGCCTGTGGCATGCGGAAAATGATGTGACGGTCGCCGGGCCGCCTCCTTTACGTAGGGGGCGGCCCGACGCCGTTGCCGGGATGCGGCGCTCAGCGCCGCAGCGACCGCAGATGGGCTGCGGAGCGGCGGGCCGTCCTGAAGGAGTCGGCCGGCTGGTCGTGCTCCACCTGCCAGTTGTGCTTCTTGCCGCCGTGCGACCTGGTGACCTTCGACAGGAAGCGCTGATAGTCGATGTCCCCGTCGCCGACGTCCACCATGCGGTAGCCGTCGTCGGCGGTTTCGTCGTGCTCGCCGTCCTTGACGTGGAAGAGCGGATAGCGCTCGGGCTGCGCCAGCACGTAATCCACCGGTTCGAAGGGCGCCGGGGTGCCGTCGGGGCGGACGCTGAAGCGGTACTGGCCCGCGTACGCCCAGTAGATGTCCATCTCCAGATACACCAGGGCGGGGTCGGTCTCCGCGAGCAGCACGTCGTAGAGGCGTACGTCCGGACGGTCCTCGGCGAAGCCGAACTCCATCTGGTGGTTGTGCTGGTAGAACTTCAGGCCGCGTTTCCTCGCCGCGGCTCCGTAGGTGTTGAAGTCCTCGGCGGCACGCTTCCAGGCGTCGACCGTCCTGCCGTAGCGGTCGGGGCTGGCGGCGGTTCCCACATGCGGCAGGCCCAGCGCGGCGGCGTCGTCGAGCACCTTCTCCAGCTGGGTGTCGAAGGTGTAGTCGCCGGGGTCGTCGGAGTAGTAGCCGACGTGGCTCCCGATGCCGCGAAGTCCGTACTCCCGCAGCAGCCTGCGCAGTCGGGCGAGGGAGATGTCACCGGTTCCCTGGGTGTAGCCGGCGAACTCCACCTGCTCGTAGCTGTACCGGGACAGCTCCTCGAAGACGGCGGCGAAGCCGAGGGACTGCACCTTGTCGCGGAGTGTGTAGAGCTGGATGCCCAGCCGGCCCTTGGGCAGCAGGGGGCCGCAGCGGTCCGCGTCCGCCGCGGAGGCGGGGGCTGCGGCGTGTGCTGTGCCTGTGCCGCCGAGGAGCGAGGCGGCGGCGGTGCCGGCGGCGACACCGAGGAAGCCGCGGCGGCGCAGACGTCGTGAGAGTTCCGGGTCGTTGGGTGTGCGTCTCATGTGGGCTCTCCCAGAGCGAGGTTGACCAGCAGGGATTTGACGTCGGTGGCGGCGAGGGGACGTTCGGCCGTGCCGGGCCGTGAGCAGATGAACACCGGCCCCTCGTCTTCGCGTTCGGGGAGCCGGCCGTGGCTGCCGCGCACCGGGGACGGGTCGAGCGGTACGACCGCCATGCGGTAGCGCATGCCGGTCTTCTTGCGCGCGAGCGCCGTGGCGGCGCGCAGGCGCACGTACGGGTCCAGCGGGTCCATGAACAGCTCGGCCGGGTCGTAGCCCGGTTTGCGGTGGATCTCGACCAGCTGGGCGAAGTCGGGGGCGCGTGAATCGTCGAGCCAGTAGTAGTAGGTGAACCAGGCGTCGGACTCGGCGACGGCGACGAGTTCGCCGGAGCGCGGGTGGTCCAGGTTGTGGGTCTTCTTGCCGCGTTCGTCGAGGAGTTCGGCGATGCCGTCCAGTGCGCCGAGCGCGTCGCGGGTCGCCGGAAGGTCGGCGGGGTCGCGTACGTAGATGTGGGCGAGCTGATGGTCGACGACGGCGAAGGCGCGGGACGTGGTGGGGTCCAGGTACTCCATGCCGTCCTGCGTGTGCACCTCCAGCAGCCCCGCGCGGCGCAGGGCCCGGTTGACGTCCACGGTGCGCTCGACGCGGGTGATGCCGTACTCCGAGAGCACGACGACCGTACGGCCCTCGGCGCGGGCGTCTTCCAGCAACGGGGCCAGGACGGCGTCGAGTTCGGACGCGGCCCGGTGCGACCTGGGGTCGTCGGGGCCGTGGCGCTGAAGGTCGTAGTCGAGGTGCGGGACGTAGCACAGCGCGAGGTCGGGGCGGCGGGTCCGCAGCAGGTGCCGGGTGGCGTCGACGATCCACCGGGAGGAGACGATGTCCGCGCCGGGGCCCCAGAAGTGGAAGAGGGGGAACGTGCCCAGAGCGTCGGTGAGTTCGTCGTGCAGGTCCGGGGGGCGGGTGTAGCAGTCGGGTTCCTTGCGGCCGTCGGCGTA
>DATMEI010000156.1:0-2754 GCA_035556995.1 Streptomyces sp. | reverse complement strand
GAGCAGGATCACGAATGATCTTGAGGCCAAGGAGAATCAAGTAGAGGTCTCAGCGAACGCCCGTCATCACTGTGTGGGCTACACGATGGATCGCCATGGCAGGCGCCGCAAGGAGGGTGCCGTGAAGCTGGATGCTTCCAGTGCCAGCCGGGTCAGGTTCTCCGGCCTGAGCTGAGCAAGACCATCCCTGTTGGGCACGTGGTTGGTCACGTGACGGAGGTGTCAAAGCGAAAGCCCCTGGTGAACAGGGGCCCTGATTGGTGTCGGGAGGGGGACTTGAACCCCCACGCCCTGTAAAGGGCACTAGCACCTCAAGCTAGCGCGTCTGCCATTCCGCCACCCCGACAAGGTGCACCGCCCGCCATCGGCGTGCGGCAGGGCCAACTTTAACACTGGATACGACCCCGCAGATCACCCCGCCCTCCCGCCCCTTGGGGGCCTGCGCGGGAAGGGGGAGTATGGGAGCGGACCCGCGATACGAGGAGGCAGTGTGAACCAGTCGACCCCTTCACCGGCCGGTAACGGCGCGAATGCCGAGAGTGAGGTCGTCGATCTCTGCCGCGATCTCATCCGGATCGACACCAGCAACTACGGCGGCAACGAGGGCCCCGGCGAACGGGCCGCTGCGGAGTACGTCGCGGAGAAGCTCGCAGAAGTGGGTCTGGAACCGGAGATCTTCGAGTCCCGGCCCGGCCGGGCTTCGACCGTCGCCCGTATCGCAGGCGAGGACTCCTCCCGTCCCGCGCTTCTGATCCACGGGCACACGGACGTGGTCCCCGCCAACGCCGAGGACTGGACGCACGATCCCTTCTCGGGCGAGATCGCCGACGGCTGCGTGTGGGGCCGCGGCGCCGTCGACATGAAGGACATGGACGCGATGACCCTGGCCGTCGTGCGGGAGCGGCTGCGCAGCGGGCGCCGCCCTCCGCGCGATGTGGTCCTGGCCTTCCTCGCCGACGAGGAGGCCGGCGGCGTGTACGGGGCGCGGCACCTGGTCGACAACCACCGCGACCTCTTCGAGGGCGTGACCGAGGCCATCGGCGAGGTCGGAGGCTTCTCCTTCACGGTCAACGACGACCTGCGGCTCTATCTGATCGAGACAGCGCAGAAGGGCATGCACTGGATGCGGCTCACCGTGGACGGCACCGCCGGCCACGGGTCGATGACCAACAACGACAACGCCATCACCGAACTGTGCGAAGCGGTGGGCAGGTTGGGCCGTCACAAGTTCCCCGTCCGGGTGACCAAGACCGTACGGTCCTTCCTGGACGAGCTGTCCGACGCCCTCGGAACGGAGCTCGACCCCGAGGACATGGAGGAGACCCTCGCCAAGCTCGGCGGCATCGCGAAGATCATCGGAGCGACGCTGCAGAACACGGCGGCACCGACCCAGCTGGGCGCCGGGTACAAGGTGAACGTCATCCCCGGGCAGGCCACCGCTCACATCGACGGACGTTTCCTGCCGGGACACGAAGAGGAGTTCCTCTCCGATCTCGACCGGGTTCTGGGGCCGCGCGTGCAGCGCGAGGACGTCCACGCCGACATTGCGCTGGAGACGAGCTTCGACGGGGCGCTCGTCGATGCCATGCAGACCTCGCTGAAGGCGGAGGACCCGGCCGCTCGCGCGGTGCCGTACATGCTCTCCGGCGGCACGGACGCCAAGTCTTTCGACGATCTGGGCATCCGCTGCTTCGGCTTCGCACCGCTGAAGCTGCCGCCCGAGCTCGACTTCGCCGGAATGTTCCACGGTGTGGACGAGCGGGTGCCGGTGGACGGACTGAAGTTCGGTGTCCGTGTGCTGGACCGATTTCTCGACCAATGCTGAACTGACTTTTCCAGCAAGGAAGTTGAGCGGTACGCCGTCCCCTGGCGTGCCGCTCTTCTGTGCGCGCTGAATTCGCGCGACTGTACGTAAGCCACCGGAAAGAGTGAATGCGTGCGGCCACTCGTACCCGGATTACTCCGTCCTCGTTACAAGTGATGCGGTTCGCGGCTGGAACCGCAATGCCAACGAGGAGGAAAGCATGATCAAGAAGGTTGCCGCTGTTGCGGCCGCCGCCGGCGGTCTGGTGCTCGCGAGCGCGGGTATGGCCGTTGCCGGCGAAGGTGTCCAGGGAGCTTCGGGCTCGTCCGGGGTGGTGGCGGGCAACAACGTCCAGCTCCCCGTCGACGTCCCCGTCAATCTCTGTGGCAACACGATCTCGGTGGCCGGGGTGATGAACCCGGCCAGCGGCAACGCGTGCGCCAACGGCTGATGTCGATTGCTCGCGTGACGAAGTGAAGCCGGACGGCCGGAGTGCGTAATGCGCCACCGGGGCCGCGGCATTTCGGGGGCGGGCGCGTGAATTGAGCCCCGCCCCCCACCGAGCGCTCATGTAACACCCACTGGCAAAAAGCAAGGCAGGGGAAAGAACCATGCGACAGGTCACAAGGAAAGGCCTGATCACCGTGGCCGCGGCGAGCGGTGTGCTCGCCACGTTCTCGGGAGGTACGGCGTTCGCTGACGGGACCCAGACAGCTTCGGGCTCGTCCGGGGTGTTGGCGGGCAACAACATCCAGGCCCCGATCAACGTGCCCGTGAACGTGTGCGGCAACACGGTGAGCGTTCTCGGGGCCCTCAGCCCGTCCGTCGGCAACAGCTGCGGCAACGACGTCTCCGGCAACGGCGACGGCGGGTCCTCGCAGACGAGCGACACGGCCGGCGACTCGACGGGCGTTGGTTCCGGCAACAACGTGCAGGCTCCGGTCAACGTC
>DATMEI010000155.1:0-3429 GCA_035556995.1 Streptomyces sp. | reverse complement strand
ACCGTCCTCACAGCGGCGGCGGATGGGGTTCCGGCTCTGCTGAAGGCGGTGCGCGACCCGGCTGCGGACACGCTGCGCGCTGCACGGGCGCAGCTCAAGGCGTATCTGCTGGGACCGGACGAGCCGCCTTCAACGGTGCGTTTCGACAAGGCCGTTCAGGACCTGCGGGTCGAGGCGGAGACCCATCGGGCACGCTGTGGTGCACAGCAGCCCGCTGGTGCCGACGGGCACATGGACGGGCCGGTGACCTCGGCCTCCGCCTCCCTCTCCGCCTCTCCTTCCGCTGTCGCGGCCGCGGCCGCTGCCGCGGAGGAGCCGCAGCTCGAGGAGGCCGGGTCACGGCCCGCACCCGCTGATCAGCTGCTGGCCGACGCGCTCGGCGATGAGGAAGCGCTCTGAGCCTGCGTTCCGGAAGTCCCGGGATTCGTTCCGGCGGGCGTTCCGGGGGAGGCGGCGTCCTTGCCCGTGCCCGCCGCCGTGATCTTCGCAGGCTCTTCCAGCGGCAGCGGTTGGAGTGCCAGAACCAGATCGTTGGCGAGCGAGAAGTAGAACCACACACCGGTCTCGGTCTCGCCGAGACGGACGCGCGGCACCAGATCGATCTTCTTACGGTCGGCGAGGTCGCCCAGCAGCCGCCCGAAGCGCACGCGTGACGTGCCCTGGGCGCCAGGCCGGTACCACAGATCCCAGACTCCCTTCAGGTTCCCCGAGTCGAGCGCCGCCGGGAGTTCGTAAGGGAGATCGAAGGCCAGGGCGGGAGCGGCCGCGGCGAGATCGGTGGCCGCGGTGCGCTCGTCGGCGGGGACGGGCGGGGGCTCGACGGTGAGGTGGAAGGGCAGTTCGAAGTCGGGCTCGGACTTCGTGCGGGAGACGGCGACGATCGCTCCCTCGCCCGACTTCGCCGTGTGCGCCGCCTGACCGTACAGCTCCGCCCGTACGGTGCAGCTGTCCTGCCCGAGCTCCACCGAGGTGACCTCGGCGTGCCCGGGACGATGCCAGGCGCGTACGGCGAGATAGTCGTCGAGGGTGGTGTAGGGCACCCGGGGTGCGATCGCGCCCTCGGTGTCGATCGGCGGGGGCATCGACAGCAGGCGGGCCGTTTCGACGAGTTCGGACTGGATCCGCTTGCGTTTGCCGTCCGCCACGCGTTCCACGTACGTGTCCCAGCGGTCCTCCGCCATGGGGTGCGCGTCGCGCTCAAGCCGTACCTCGACCCACCCGTCGACCGCCTCGGTGCGTGGCGGGAGCGGGATGCGGTGCGGCGTCCCGCTCTCGCGGCGGGAGCGTACGAGCAGCACCGACGCGGTCTTCGGCAGCCGCTTCGCGAGCAACCGGATCACCAGCGAACCGTCGGTGGCGACGCGGGCGCGGGCGAGGGGGCGGCGCAGCTTCGCCGCGGGACGGTCCGGGCCGTGGTGCTGCCGCCACACCCGCAGGACCGGGCGCAGCACGGGCCCCAGTGTGCGCATCGCGAGACGGCGGACGGGGCGGGTCCGGCGCCGGGTGGGGGAGGCTCCGGGCGCTTTGGGTGCGCTCGTCCCGGCTGGGCTGGTGGCGGTCGCGTTCGTCTTGCCCGCGCTCGTCGGCGTGAGTGCGGCCTTCGCGGTGGGTGCGGGCGTGGGTGCGGGTGCGGGTGCGGGCGCTGGTGCGGTCTCGGAACCGGGCCGGGCAGCGGCCTCGTCGCCCTCCACCTGACGCTGCTGCTCCTGTCCGGGGTGTCTGCCGGAGGCGTGGCGCTGCGTCAGCAGCTTCTCGATCAGCTGCTCGTACTCTCCGGCGATGCGCTCCGGTGAGTACCGTGCGGCCTTCTCCAGCGCGGCCTGGCTCATGCGGTAGCGCAGTTCGGGGTTCTCGATGAGCTGCATCAGCGCGTCGGCGTACGCGCGCACGCTCGCCTTCTCCGTCGGGCCCAGCGGTGAGAGCAGTCCGTCCTGCCCGTTGCTGATGATCTCTCCCGGCCCGTACGGACAGTCGGTGCTGACGACGGGAACCCCGCAGTGCATGGCTTCGACGAGCGTCATGCCGAACGACTCGGCGTCCGAGGAGACGGCGGCGATCGCGCCCTTCGCCCACTCGGCCTCGATGGGGGCGTGCGGACCCATGAGGAAGGCGCGGTCGTAGAGGCCCAGGTTGTCGATCCTCTTGCGCAGCGCGGCCTGCTGCCGCCCCCGGCCGTACAGTCGCAGCCGCCAGTCGGGGTGGTGTTCGGAGACGAGCGCGAAGGCGTTGATCAGCCGGTCGTAGCGCTTGACCTTGATCAGCCTGCCGGCGGCGACGATCAGCTTGCTGTCACCGTCGGAGGGTTCGACGTCCACTGCCGGGACGGCGTTGGGGATGCAGGTGATGAGGGCGTCGCCGTCGGCGGTGGTGGTGCCGGTGCCTGTGATGGCTGCGCGGTAGTTGGCGGCGTCGGCGTAGGAGACGGTGATGAACGCGTCGAGGAGGGGGATCGCCGCGTCCTGGTGGGTGCGCACGTGGTCGCTGTGCATGGCGTGGGTGAGGTGCTCCTGGCCGATGCGCAGGTAGCGGTCGCTGCCGTATGCCGCCAGATAGTCGTTGATCTTGGGGCGGGTGGCGATGACGACGTCGGCGTCCGTGTTCTGCAGGAACTCCTCGACGCGGAGGTCGCCCAGGTGTGTGGCCACACCGCGTTCCAAGTGGTCGGCGCCCTCGGTGAAGCGGTGGCTCGGCTCGTGGAAGCGGGGGTCGTCGCCGTCGAACCCGCGCACGTCGCGGCGCAGCTCCAGGAGGTGGGTCATGGTGACCCGGGGGTCGAAGGGGAGTGCGGTCTCCCGCACCGTGCGGCGGAGGCTGACCACCTCGACCGTGTGGCGATCGGCGAGCGCCCGGGAGAGATTCACCGTGGAACGGATCGTTCCGCCGATTCCGTAAGCGTTGTCCAGCAGAAAAGCAATTTTCATCTGGCCCGGTCCTCACAGGTGCTGCTCGAAGTGGCATCCGTATTGCCCCATATTTGTCTGTATTGTCCATAGGCGGTGTGAAAATAGCCAGTAGGTCCGAAGTCGACGTGTTATCCCGGCGGATGTGCATAGTCGTCGTTCTTCGCGGGTGGCTGCGGCGGAGTCGCCGTGCGCCCAACAGCAGCTGAACCGTCAGTGGACGGGGGCCGTCAGTCAGCGGAAGCCCTGCTCGGAGGGGGCGTGAGGGCGTGCATGCGGGGGGCGGGGGCTCGTATACAGGGCACCAGGACTTGGGTTTCGCGTCCCAGGTGCATTTGCCGTCCGACGTTCTCGTCTCCGTCCGTCCCGAGGAGAAGCGCACATGAATCCAGCCGTGACCGAAGACGCCAGTGAACCCGCATCGCCTGCCGGGGCCGCAGAGTTGCCGCAGCCACGGTCCTTCCACGATGTGCCGGGCTGGTTCTACAACACCGACGTCGTCCTCTTCGACTGGTTCCTGCAGCGGCAG
>DATMEI010000154.1:0-12911 GCA_035556995.1 Streptomyces sp. | reverse complement strand
AGCCCTTCTTCGCCGCCGCGCGCAGCCCGTTCACGTTGACCGTCGTCACCTTCAGCATCCGGGTCACCATACGATGCGGGAATGCGAATCGTTCGTGCGCACTACGACCACCCCGATGCGATGAAGCTGAACGACGCCGTGCAGCAGGAGTACGCCGAGCGCTACCAGGACGAGGGTGACGTCACCCCGCTCGACCCGTCGATGTTCGAAGCCCCGCACGGGCTCTACCTGCTGGCGTACGACGACGAGGACCGCCCCGTCGCGTCCGGCGGCTGGCGCTCACAGCACCGCAACGAGGAGGGATACGCGGACGGGGACGCCGAGATCAAGCGGATGTACGTCGTGCCCGAGGCACGGGGACGCGGTCTGGCCCGGCAGGTCCTGGCCCTGCTGGAGGACGACGCGCGCGCGGCGGGCCGTACCCGCATGGTCCTGGAGACCGGCACCGCACAACCCGAGGCGATCGCGCTGTACGTCTCCTCCGGTTACGAGCCGGCCGGGAAGTTCGGCGTCTACCGCTTCGAGCCCGAAAGCCGCTGCTACGCCAAGCCCCTGTGATCCCCGGCTTCGCCGGTGACCGCTGACCGGGCGAGGTCCGCGGCCTCCGCGATGCCGTGCTCCTCCACGGACACCGCGCGCATGCCCGGCAGTTCGGCCGCCATCCGGCCGGTCAGGGCCCGTCCGGGTGGCAACTCGACGCAGCACAGGGTCTCTTCGTCCGACAGTGTGGCCGCCACCTCCGCCCAGCGCACAGGGCGGGCGACGGACCACGCGAGGTCGTCGAAGACGGCGTTCGTGTCGCCGCGCAGGCTGCGCCCGTACACCCCGCTCACATACGGCACCGACTGCGGACGCCGCTTGACGGTCGCCAGATGCTGCGCGAGCCGGATCGCGATGTCACCCTCCGGCTCCTCGGCGCGCTCCAGCAGTTCGCCCCGCAGCCGTACGGCCCTGAGGGCCTCCTCGAAGGTGAGCACGTCCGCCAGTACGGCTGCCGCGTAACCGCCGACGTCCTGGCCCGCGACGAAAGCGGGCAGCACCTCCTCGTCCTCCGTCAGCGCACGCGCCCCGGCCACGCCCGCGACGAGAAGCGCCACGTGACAGGCCACCGGCGACTTCTCCAACGCCTCGGCCGTGTCCAGCTCGGCGAGGCCGTCCGCGTACTCCTTGCCGGCAGGTGCGGCAGCGCCGCCGGCCCCCGAGCGGGACGCCAGCCGCCGCAGAGCCCAGTCCGCCTCGGCCAGCACGGTCGCGGACGCCGTCGTGTCGGGCAGCCGGTGCAGCATGCCGGGCCGCTGCGAGCCGCGGCCGGGGAAGAGGAAGGCGATGCTCATGGGGGTCAGCCTGGCGCGCACCGCACCCGCCGCGCCAATCGGGTCCGCGCCCGGCAACCCGCGAACTCCCCCGCCATCACGGCATATCGGCTCGGAGGCCCGCCTCGCAATCACCCGGGCGAGGGACGTTGCGGACGGTCACATCCGGCCGCGCATCCCGGCATATTCCGGCATCCCGCCACCGTGAAAGCCCCTACGGCTTTTGCCCGTTCGTGTGAAGCTGCTCCCATGGACACTCCTGAGGACCCGCAGCTCGCCGAGAAGATCCAGGCGGACAGGCCCCATTCGGCACGCGTCTGGAACTACCTGCTGGGCGGCAGGGACAACTACCGCGCCGACCGTGTGGCCGGCGACATGATCCTCAAGACGTTCCCCGACATCGCCCGGATCGCCCGCCTCCAGCGGTACTTCCTCGCCCGCGCCGTGCGCTTCCTCGCCGCCGAGGCCGGAGTCCGCCAATTCCTCGACGTGGGAACGGGGTTGCCGACCGTCGACAACACACACGAGGTGGCGCAGCGCCTCGCGCCGGAGAGCAGGATCGTCTACGTCGACAACGATCCGCTCGTACTGGTGCATGCCCAGGCTCTGCTGACCAGCAGCAGCGAGGGCGCCTGCGACTACATCGACGCCGACGTACGCGACCCCGCGATGATCCTCGAAGGCGCGGCGCAGACCCTCGACTTCAGCAAGCCGGTCGCGCTCACGCTGCTGGGCACCCTCGGACAGCTCCCGGACTCCGACAACCCCCCATCGATCGTGGCAAAGCTCATGGACCCGCTGCCGTCCGGCAGTTACCTGGCGCTGAGCGACGGCACCGACACCAACGAGGCGCTCAACCAGGCCATCGCCGTCTACAACGACAACTCCGCCAGCGAGTACCACCTGCGCAGCCCGGACCGCATCGCCCAGTTCTTCGACGGCCTGGAGGTGCTGGAACCCGGAGTGGTCACCACGTCCAACTGGCGCCCCGAGATGGCCGATCCGGACGACGACCAGTCGTCACAGGTGGACGCCATCTGCGGGATCGGCCGCAAGCCATGACGCTTGCGGCCGGTGGCGGTGACTGACCCGCACCCGGGTCCCCGCCCGGGTGCGCCCCCGGCTACGCGCCCGCACACGCGCATGCCCCCGCACCCTCTGCTGCGTCTTTTCCTGGACGCCGCCGACGGGCGTTTCCCACCCGTCGACGGCGGCGTGACTGTGCTCGGCCCGCTCCCCGGCGGACTGGAGTGCTCGGTGGCCTTCACCGGGCACGCCGTCATCGCCACCTCGCTGCCCGCCGCGGAGGTCCACCGCATGAACCCCGACGGCTTCGGCGCCTCTCTGGCTCCGGATTTGCTGCGTGGGCTCGCAGGGCCGAAGGGCCGTATCGGCGTCGTCGACGTCACGCTGGCCGCCCGCGGCACCGGCGGCGCGGACACCACCGGCGCCACCGACGCCGCACCGCGGCTGTCCGAACGTACGGACCTGGAGGGCCACCCCCGCGTCGTGTACGCACGTGAACTGCGCACTCGTGTACGGACGTTCGGCGACGAACGCGGCCTGGTCACCCTGGCCGACGGTCTCGGCGGACGCCGCGAGTTGAGCACCGAGCTCCATGAGCCGCAAAACGGCGTCCACGGCCTCGGCCGTTCCCTGCTGCTGGACGCGCTCTCCCTCGTACCCGCGGGAGAACCCGTGTTCGCAGCCGTCTCTCCCGGCAACTCCCGCTCGCTGCGCGCCTTCCTCGCCGCCGGCTTCACGCCGGTCGGCAGCGAGGTCGTCGTGCGTCCCGGAGGCCCTCGGTGACGGCCGTGACCGGGGCCGAGGTCATCGCCACCGAGCGGCTGGTCCTGCGACCGCTGCGCGAGGAGCACGCGCAGGAGATGGCCGGAGTGCTGTCAGACCCGGAGCTGTATGCCTTCACCGGGGGCGAGCCACCCGCCCCGCAAGCCCTTCGGTCCCGCTACGAACGATGGGCGGCGGGCTCTCCCGATCCGGCCGTCTCCTGGTGCAACTGGGTCGTCGAATCGCGCGACGACAGCCGCCTCACGGGCACGGTCCAGGCGACACTGACGCGTCAGGACGACGGCAGGTACGTCGCGGAGATCGCCTGGGTGGTCGGAACGGCCTGGCAGGGACGGGGTTTCGCCAAGGAAGCGACACGTGGACTGCTCACCTGGCTGCGGCGGCAGCCCGTCACCGAGGTCGTCGCCCATATCCACCCACAGCACGGCGCCTCGGCCGCTGTCGCGACCTCAGCCGGGCTCACGCCCACCGACCGATGGCACGACGGCGAAGTGAGATGGCAACGGACGGTACGAACGGCGCAACTCGATGAGCTGCGCAGCCGACGGCCGATGGATCTGGAGGCGTATGAGGCACGGACGCGTCAAGGGCCGTGCTTCGTCTGCGCGTTCGTCGCGGGAGACCCGGAGTACGTCCACGAGCCGGTCTTCGAGGACGAGGATCACGTGGCCTTCCTCGACCGCTGCCCCACGCTCCCCGGCAAGGTCATCGTCGCCCCGAAGCAGCACATCGAGCACGTCGTGCGCGACCTGGACGAGGCCGCCTATCTGCGGCTGATGACGGTCGTACGCAGGGTCGCCCTGGCGGTGGAAGACGTGCTGGCACCTGAGCGGACATATCTGCTGTCGCTCGGCAGCCGGCAGGGCAACGCCCATCTGCACTGGCACATCGCGGGGTTGCCCGAGGGCGTCCCGTACGGGCAGCAGCAATACCACGCCCTGATGACGGAGAACGGCGTGCTGGCCCCGACTCCGCAGGAGGCGGCGGACATGGGGGCGCGGCTGCGCGAGGCGGTCGCCGGGCGATGACCCGTGGGGGGCGGCTCGTGGGGACGACCCGTCGGGACGCCCGTGGCGGCCGACGCGCCCTGTGGCAACGCGGCGATTCGTGCTTGTCTTGAGCATGACGATGAGACGTCGGTACTTCCTCAAGTCACTGACCGCGCTTTCGGCCACCACACTGCTGAGCACCGTCACCACGGGCGCAGCGATGGCAGCCGGCACCCGAGCGCCCGTCCCCGAATCGTGGATGTCGCAGCTACCCGACGGCGCACTCCTGCGGGAGCTGACCATCCCCGGGACTCACAACTCCGGTGCCCGGCACGGCGGTCCGTGGACGGAGTGCCAGAACACGCCGATCGCCGAACAGCTCGCCTCCGGCATCCGTTTCCTCGACATCCGCTGCCGGCTCTTCGAAGGCTCCTTCACCATCCACCACGGCCCCTCCTACCAGCACCTCAACTTCGACGACGTGCTGGGCACCTGCCGCGACTTCCTGGCCGTACGTCCCTCGGAGACGGTCCTGATGCGGGTGAAGCAGGAGTACTCGGAGGAGAGCGCAGAGCGCTTCCGGATCGTCTTCGACGACTATCTGGACGGCAGGGGCTGGCGCTCGCTCTTCCGTCTCGAACCGTCCCTGCCCGCACTGGGCGAGGCACGCGGCAAGGTGGTGCTGCTCGGCGACTCCGACGGGCTGCCGGGCGTGCGTTACGGCGACGGGGCTCTCTTCGACATCCAGGACGACTACATGGCCGAGCCGGAGGCCAAGTACCCGCTGATCGAAGACCACTTCCGCAAGGCCGTCGGCCAACTGGGCAAGCTGTACGTCAACTTCGTCAGCACAGCCGCTCTCCTGCCGCCCCGCTCCAACGCGGACAGGCTCAACCCCCGCGTCAGGGAACTGCTGACGTCTCCCGACAACTCCACGTGGCACGGCCTCGGCATCGTCCCCATGGACTATCCGAACGAACACGGCATCACCGAAGCCCTGCTCTCACACCAGCCCGCTGCCGCTGCGGGACGGGCGTGACCGACGTGACCGACGTACGTCAGCCCCGAGCCGGCTCCTCGCGGGCGACCTCGAGGTTCATGAACCGTGGCTCGCCGTCGCACAGGGCGCGCAGCCGAGCGGCTATGTGCTGCGTCTCCGGCAGGTCGTTGTTCTGCATCGCCTTCTCGTAGGACGGGAATTCGACGATGTCCACGTAGTGACCGGGGTCATCTCGGTCCTGCGTGTGCAGTTCCTGCAGGACCGTGCGCTTGCCCTCGCTCGCGGTCAGCCACTCGTCGAAGGCTTTCTCCAACTCGTCCGCGTGGGACGTCTCGTACTCGATGATCTGCACGAATGTCATGGCATGGCCTCCTGCCGTACCTGTGCACGCTTCGTTCACGTACTCGGCTGCGCCACCCGCGAAGTGGCTGGTCCCCCGAGGCCGCTCCAGCGTCTGCTTCACAAGCTGAGCGGCACACGGTGGATCTCGTCGGCGGCATGTCCGGCTCGCTCGTGCACGCGCCGTACGGCCGCGGCGGACGGGCCCTCGGAGAGGCAGAAGACGGTCCCCGACTCCGGATCGGCCCAGGCTTGCTCGAAGTGCACGTCTTCCTCCTTCCCGATCTCCAGGTCGGCTTGATGGGCCGCGTCCAGCTGCTCCGACGTGATGCCGTGCAGTCCGTGGTGGACGTCCATGAATCTGGCCATCGCTCCGCACCTCCGGGTGATCGTCTTCCGGGGCCGCGCACCGTCCGCAGGATCTACGGGCATAAGCGCCGAAAACACCCCTCTCTCCCCATGGTGCTCCTCGCGCACGGGAAGACCAAAGACGGCTCCGGCGCCGGGGACAGGGCTCGACGGGCTGCACGCGAGGTCTTGACAGTGGGACCGGCCGGGCGCAACATCCGTGCAGCGCTAATTAACTATCTAGTGCGTTAAGTCGTTCCGCTCGTACGCCGGAGAGCCGCCCGGCACCTAAGCTCCAAAAGGGCTCCGTGAGCGGACGTGACGCCCTCCCCCACAGCACACACATCACACGGCACCGCACACCCGCACCCCTCTCCCGCGTTCCCGTCTCTCCCCGCGTTCCCGCCGGAACGCCGGGCCGTACCCCAAGGAGTCCCGTGTCCGCTCACTCGGCCGACCCTCCGGCCCCGCCCCCGCCCCCAGTCGCAGAAGGCAAGCCGCGCAAGGCCGCGATCGCCGCGTGGATCGGCAGCGCGCTGGAGTACTACGACTTCTTCATCTACGGCAGTGCCGCCGCCCTGGTCTTCCCCAAGGTCTTCTTCAACCCGGACGACCCCGCCAGTGCGACGCTGATCTCTCTGGCGACCTTCGGCGTCGCCTACGCCGCCCGCCCCGTCGGCGCGCTCTTCCTCGGACACTTCGGCGACAAGCTCGGCCGCCGGAAGATCATGGTGCTCACGCTGATCCTGATGGGCTTGTCCACCTTCCTCATCGGCTGCCTTCCCACGTACGCGCAGATAGGCACCGTCGCCCCGGTGCTGCTCGTGATCATGCGCGTGCTGCAGGGCCTCTCGGCCGCGGGAGAGCAGGCCAGCGCCAACTCCATGACGCTGGAACACGCCCCGGAACACCGCCGGGGCTACTACGCCAGCTTCACCCTCAACGGCACACAGGCCGGTCAGATCCTGGCCACCCTGATCTTCATTCCCGTCGCCGCCATGCCGGACGAACAGCTCTACACGTGGGGCTGGCGCATCCCGTTCCTGCTGAGTGCGTTCGTCGCCGTCGTCGGCTACGTCATCCGCCGCAAGCTGGAGGAGACACCGGTCTTCAAGCAGGTGGCCGCCAGCAACGAGGTCGCGAAGCTGCCGCTCGTGGAGCTGATCCGGGGCCACTGGGCCGACGTGCTGCGCGTCGTCGCAGCCGCGCTCATCGCGACGGTCAGCACCGTCTTCACCGTCTGGGCCCTCTCCTTCGCCACCAGCGACGCCGGCGGTCTGGAGGATTCGTCGATGCTCTGGGTCGGGGTGATCGCCAACGCCGTCGCCCTGATCGCGATCCCGCTGTGGGCGAAGCTCTCGGACCGCATCGGCCGCAAGCCGGTCTTCCTGATCGGCGCGGTCGGCTCGGGCGTCATGATCTTCGTCTATCTGTGGGCGATCTCGACGGGGAGCCTCCCGCTCGTGATGCTGACCGGCGTCGTCTTCTTCGGCGTCGTCTACAGCGCCGCCAACGGCATCTGGCCTTCGCTCTACGGCGAGATGTTCCCCGCGCAGGTACGGCTGTCCGGCATGGCCGTCGGAACCCAGCTCGGCTTCGCCATCGCCGGCTTCGCCGTGGGCTTCGCCGAACAGATCGCCGGCCCCGGAGGTGACGGCTGGATCGGTGTCGCCACCTTCACCGCCGCCATCTGCGCCGTCAGCGCCATCGCCGTGGCGACCGGCCGCGAGACGCACCGCGTGCCGACGGCCGGTCTCGGCCTGAAGGCACCCGACGGCAAGGGCGGCCCCGCCCGCTCGCGTACGTCGGAGAAGTCCCTGTCCGGCTGAAGTCCGCGACACCAGTTCGAAGTCCGAGATCCACCGGAGTGTGCACGATGCAAAATCCGACCGGGCCGCCCGGCCATCGGGACCCCAGTACGTACGTCGTCGACGACCATCCCGCCCTGAGGACCCGCCCCGCGCGGCCCGGAGTCGCAAGGTGACCGTGACCACTCCCTCCTCGTACCTCACCGGCCTCATCGGCTCCGGCATCGGCCCGTCCCTGAGTCCTCGCCTCCACGAGCGTGAGGCCGACCGGCACGGGCTGCGCCTGCTCTACCGCATCATCGACCTCGACACGCTCAGCACTCCGCCGGGCACCGGAGCCGAGGACGCCGCCGCCGAACTGCTGCGCGCCGCACAGTCGGTGGGCTTCGACGGCCTCAACATCACCCACCCCTGCAAGCAGTCCGTCATCAAGCACCTCGACGAACTGGCCCCGGACGCGGCGGAACTCGGCGCGGTCAACACCGTCGTCTTCCGGGCGGGCCTGGCCGTCGGGCACAACACGGACGTGACGGGGTTCGCCCAGTCCTTCGCCCGTGGCCTGCCCGACGCACCGCTCCACCGCATCGTCCAGCTCGGAGCGGGCGGCGCCGGCGCCGCCGTCTCCCACGCGCTGCTCCGGCTCGGCGCCGGCCGTCTCACCCTGGCCGACACCGATCCCTCCCGTGCGGCACGTCTCGCGGCGGATCTGAACCACCGCTTCGGGCAGGGACGGGCAACCGCCGCCGATCTGAAGGCCGTTGAAGCCGAGCTGGCCCGCGCGGACGGCCTCGTGCACGCCACCCCCGTCGGCATGGCAGCCCACCCGGGACTTCCCCTCCCGGCCGAGCTGCTCCGCCCCGGCCTGTGGGTCGCCGAAGTCGTCTACCGGCCGCTGGAGACGCAGCTCGTGCGGGAAGCCCGACGCGCCGGCTGCCGCACCCTCGACGGCGGAGGCATGGCGGCCTTCCAAGCCGCCGACGCCTTCCGCCTGTTCACAGGCCTGGAGCCCCACACCGACCGGATGCTCGAAGACCTCGCCGACCTCGCCGATCTCGTCGGTGCACCGCCGGCACCCCGAGGACACCGAGGACCCCCGCGTCCCTGAGGAGCACGTCATGCGCAAATCCATCGCCACGGTCTCGCTGAGCGGTTCGCTCTCCGAAAAGCTCACGGCCGTCGCCGCCGCCGGGTTCGAGGGTGTCGAGATCTTCGAGAACGATCTGATCGCCTCCCCGCTCCGCCCCGAGGACGTACGGTCACGAGCCTCCGATCTCGGTCTGACCATCGACCTCTACCAGCCGTTCCGCGACTTCGAGGCCGTACCGCCCGAGGTGCTGGAGCGCAATCTGCGGCGCGCGGAGCGCAAGTTCGCCGTGATGGAACGTCTCGGCGCGGACACCCTGCTCGTCTGCTCCAGCGTCTCGCCCGACACCGTCGGCGACGACGAACTGGCCGCCGAGCAGCTGCACCTGCTCGCCGAACGAGCCCAGCAGCACGGCATCCGCATCGCCTTCGAAGCCCTCGCCTGGGGACGTCACATCAGTACGTACGACCACGCGTGGCGCGTGGTCGAAACGGCGGACCACCCCGCGCTCGGCACGTGCCTCGACAGCTTCCACATCCTCTCCCGGGCATCCGACCCCCGGGGCATCGAGGAGATACCCGGAGAGAAGATCTTCTTCCTCCAGCTCGCCGACGCCCCGCTGATGGCCATGGACGTCCTCCAGTGGAGCCGCCACTACCGCTGCTTCCCCGGCCAGGGCGGACTGGACGTCGCCGGGATGCTGGCACACACCGTCAAAGCCGGATACCGGGGACCGCTCTCCCTCGAAGTGTTCAACGACGTCTTCCGTCAGGCCGACGCGGGCCGTACGGCCGTCGACGCGCTGCGTTCGCTGCGCGCGCTGGAGGAGGCCGCGGGGCTCACGGCGCTCCCCGCACCCGTCGTACCGTCCGGCTTCGCCTTCGCCGAACTGTCGGCAGCGGACACCGAACCGCTGCTCGGCCTCCTCGGCTCGCTCGGCTTCACCCGCACCGGCCGCCACACCGCGAAACCGGTGGAGCTGTGGGAGCAGGGCGAGGCCCGCATCCTGCTCAACACCTCGCATTCCGACCGCCGTTCAGGCCCCTCCCTGGCGGCCATCGGCCTGGAGTCCCCCGATGCGGACGCTGCCGTACGGCGCGCGGAGACGCTGCTCGCGCCCGTCGTCCCGCGCCGCCGCGGCGTGCGGGAGGCTCCCCTGGACGCCGTCGCGGCACCCGACGGCACAGAGCTGTTCTTCTGCCGAACCGGACAGCCCGACCACCCCAGTTGGACGGACGACTTCACGCCCGTACCCCGCCAGAGGCCCGGTACGGCAGAAGACGCGGGCACAGGCGCAGGCGCGGGCACAGGCAACTCCACAGACACCGGCATCACGAGCATCGATCACGTGGCGCTGACCCAGCCCTGGCACCACTTCGACGAAGCAGCCCTCTTCTACCGCAGCGTGCTGGGCCTGAAGCCCGAGGAGAGCCAGGATCTGGCCGATCCGTACGGCCTGTTCCGCAGCCGCGCCGTGGCCAACAACGACGGCAGTCTTCGCATCGCGCTGAACGTCGCCCCCAGCCCGGACGGCGCGGCCCCCCGCAGCCAGCACATCGCGCTCGCCACGGACGACATCGTCACCACCGCGAGGCGGCTGCGCAGCCGCGGGGCGGCGCTGCTCCCCATCCCCTCGAACTACTACGACGACCTCGACTCCCTCTACGACCTGCCCGCCGGCGCCCTCGAAACGCTGCGGGAGCTGGGGATCCTCTACGACCGGGACGGGAACGGCGAGTTCTTCCACTTCTACACCGTCACGGCCGGCCGGGTCTTCTTCGAAGTCGTGCAGCGCACCGGCGGCTACGCCGGCTACGGCGCCCGGAACGCGACAGTCAGACTCGCCGCCCAGCACACGGCACATCTCGGCGTCGTATGAGCGAGCCGGAACCGCCTGTCCGTAGCCTGTCAGGACCGGCAACCGCCGCACCGACCCCGACGAGGAGCCGCATGGCCGCCGCCGTCCCCCAGCCGTCACAGCCCGTCAAGCGCACCAGGGACGCCGCCCGCACGCGGGCGGAGATCCTCGAGGTCGCGACGCGCGAGTTCGCACGGCTCGGCTACGCGGGCGCACGGGTGGACGAGATCGCCGCGCGGATCCAGACCACCAAGCGGATGATCTACTACTACTTCGGCAGCAAGGAGGCGCTCTTCACTGCCGTCCTGGAGGAGGCGTACGCGGTCATCCGGCACCAGGAACAGGAGCTCGACGTCGAGCACTTGGACCCGGTCGCCGCGATCCGGCGCCTCGCCGAGCTGACCTTCGACCACCACGAATCCCACCCCGACTTCATCCGTCTCGTCGGCATCGAGAACACCCACAAGGCAGAGCACATCGCCGCCTCGGAGACCCTCGGCTCGCTCAACTCCCCGGCGATCACGGTCATCGAGCGCATTCTGGAGGCGGGCCGCGCGGAGGGTGTCTTCACCGCCGACGTGGACGCCCTCGATCTGCACGCGATGATCAGCTCGTTCTGCTTCTTCCGCGTGGCCAACCGGTACACGTTCCGGACGATCTTCGGCCGCGACCTGACCGACCCGCAGCGGCACGAGCACTACCGCACCATGCTGGGCGACATGGTCATCGCCTACCTCACGTCGGGCACCCCGGGCGGCGCGGGCACCTCGCGCACCTCGCGCACCCCGGGCGGCAACTCCACGGCCTGAGGCGCCCGCACCGGCTGCCGCGCGCTCGACGGCCTCCCCTTCGCACCTGCGCCCCGACCACCACGCGAAGTGTTCACCTTGGTGACAAAGACGGCCCCCTCCCGCATGCCCGTCCTACAGTCGGAAGCCGCCTCACCCTTCACAGGAGCGCTGATGAGAGACCAGTTGCCGCCTGCTCAGGCCGATCGCGCCCAGCAGCGCGACGAGGAGGCACCACGCCAGGCGGCCCCGTCCCGGCGGTGGACGCGCCGGCTCGCCCTCCCGGCAGTCGCGGCCGCCTCCGTTGTCGCGCTGCTCGGCGGATGCAGCGACTCCGGCGGGGGCACGGCAGCCGTGAGTGCGAACGGATCGCCTCCCACCGTGGAGAAGCTCGCGTCCGCCCTGAAGTGCAAGGTGAAGATCACCAAGAAGGTCGAGGACTACCGTCTTGGCACCTGCAAGAAGGACAAGACGCTGTTCACGCTGATCACCTTCAAGGACAACGAGGCCAAGCGCGGCTGGCTGGACTTCTCGAAGTCGTACGGCGGCACCTACCTCGTCGGGTCCCGGTGGCTCGCCCTGGCCGATGCCGACACGAAACTGGCGCCCGTCCAGGCGAAGTTCGGCGGGACGATCGAAGAGGGCCAGTCCCACGGAAAAGGCCGTCACTAGGGGGTGTGTTCAGTGGCGGGGCGGCAGCCGGTGCAGTCGCACCAGGGAGAGCACACCGGCGTTCAACTCCGCGGTCATGTACGTGCAGTGGGGCTGGCGGCGCCGGTCCGTCGGCGAGCCGGGGTTCAGCAGCCGCAGGCGCCCGTCGCTCGTCGTGGTGTCCCACGGGATGTGGCTGTGCCCGAAGACCAGCACATCCTGTTCGGGGAAACGCTCGGCGCAGCGACGCTCACGGCCCTGGGCCGGGCCCGTCTCGTGCACCACGGCGAACCGCAGCCCGCCGAGTTCCACATCCGCCGACTCCGGCAGACGCGCCCGGAGTTCGGGGCCGTCGTTGTTGCCGTACACGCCGATCAGCCGCCGTGCCCGTGACTCGAAGAGATCGAGGGTGGCGGTGTCGACCCAGTCCCCGGCGTGGAGCACCACGTCGGCCTTGGCGAGCTCGCCGAGCAGCGCTTCGGGCAGCTGTCGGGCGCGCTTGGGCAGGTGGGTGTCCGAGGTCAGCAGGAGTCGCACGCCGTGACCATAACGGACATCGCGGCCCGGGACGGAAGGGTGGGCCGGCCCGCCGGGCGGGCCCGCAGAATGACGACCTCGGCCTCCCGAAAAGGGAACAGGGGGAGAAAAGACCGGATGTCGGGCTTGACCTGCAAATCGCTGATGTCGGCAGATCTGATGACGTCGGGGCGATCAAAATCTGGCTCATTATGTTCGACCAGGCATTCTATTATGCAGGCCGTCGGGTTTCCCCGGGAGTCCCGTCGAAGGGAAATCAGACACTCCGGCGCGAATGCCGCCATATTGACGCAATGCCGTTCTCTCCGCGCCGCACGCAGAGATCAGCCGGCTCCGGAATGTGCACCCGCCCTGCAACGCCCCAATTCGATGACGAGCAGGAATACG
>DATMEI010000153.1:0-3296 GCA_035556995.1 Streptomyces sp. | reverse complement strand
CTCCAGCTGCTCGGCGGGGGAGAGGCCGGCCAGCTTCTGCTGGGGCTTCTTCATGACCCGGCGAGCGCGGCGCAAGCGGACCGCGGTCTCCTCGTCCGCTTCGAGTTGATTCACCGACGTCAGCTGCCCGGCCTGGCCGGGCACGGCGACATCCGTCCCCGTCGTCACCTTGCCACCGCCTTCGCTGCCTCACGCTTCCGCGCCTCGGCCCGCATCATCTCGTCCCAGACCTCCACGTAGTTGTCGAGGTTCGTCGGCACCCTGCCCAGCACGCGCTGGTACTCGATGAGCTGGTCGATCTCGGTATCCAGCACGGGCAACGGTTCGCCCCGGAAGCGCAAGGGGTCCAACGCCTCTCGCGACTCCCGCGATTGCTTGTCGCTGATCTTCCGGGACAACAGCACGTACGTCTCGAAGCCACCGCGGACATGCTCGTCGAAGACCGTGGCGGCCTCCGAGAACGTGGGATCCACCCGGTCTACGTCGAAGTCTGAGGAGGAGAGCGGTACGAGCAGGCGATCGGCCTGGCGGAGTGCCTTATGGAACAGCGCGACCTCGCCACCGCCGATGTCCACGTACACGTCGTAGCCGTCGTCACGCAGCTCAGCCAGATACTCGCCCAGGTCCTCGAACGGATACCGTTCGACGTCGAGCGGGTATTCCGTCCCCGGCCGCGCCTTGGCCTTCTTGGCCCACCGGTAACTGGTCTGGCTGACTGTGTCAGCGTCGATGACCTTGACCGGCAGGTTCTTACCCTTGCCCTTGAGGCGCTTACGACGCAGAGCCCGCACGAACGCCAGGTATTTGGTCGTTGTTGTCTTGGTGGAGCCGCCTTTGAGGCAGGCCATCACCGTGACATCGCCCTCGTCACCCTCCGGGCCGGGCGGGGGCTGCTGCTGTCGTGGGACGGTAACGTCCGGCTTCACGATCAGATCTCCCTTGTCGTCAACGGGGGTTGTGGCTGTACGAGGACGCGCACGCCTGGACTGCCGCCGGCGGGCGCGTGACGATCCGCTGATACGACGGACGCCCCACACCGAGGAACGGTATCGAGCGTGCCCGCCGCCGAGGACGACAACAACCACCGAGTCATCCTCACGGCGGCAAAACCCACATCCGTTGCCGGATCTCCCGCTCGATAGACACAGAGTTTCTTCCACGCGGGTTACACAGCAAGAACGTTGGGCTGAGCAGGCTTCGCGTGCGGCGCCGTAGTTGTCCGCGGACCGTAGGCGGCACCATCGGAGCTGAGTCTCGGGTGGCTCGGACCGTGACGATCAACATCAGAGGAAGCAGGGCTGAGCCCGGGAGGGGTTGCGGAGACACACGCGCGCCTGATCGTTCGAGTGACCGCACGTCGTGGCTGACTTTCTTTGGCTGATGTCGAAGCAGCTGACGGAGGGCTGTGAGTTGTTTCCTACGCCGGACGGCAAGGGCGAGCCCCTGCCAGGTTGTTTGACCTGGCAGGGGCTCTGTGTCGCCCGCGCCACGGGGGAGGGCGACGGGCGAGTCCGCGCGGTTCTACTCCGCCCGCTCGATGTCGAGTCGGGCGCCGGCGCTGACTCGGAGTGAGCCGCCGCCTTTGAACCGGATGAGGATGGTCAGGCCGCCTATGGCGCTGCGGCCGCTCGTGGGGTTGCCGCTCACGGTGCGCCTGCTCCCGTCGTCCAGGCGGACAACGTCGCCGGATCTGATGACCGCGGCCGCGCGTTGAAGGACGGGCACTGCGGTCACCGGCCGTCGATCCGCAGCTCGGGATTTGCGTCGGCGGCCGCGTTGATGACCTCCGCCAATTTCGTGACCGCGCCGGCGTTGCAGCCGCCCAGTTCAACGAACGCGCTCCCTGCGACAGGATCGCCCGCTCGCAGGGAGGGAACGACTACACCGACGCGTGCCAGTGCCTCCTTGAGACCCGCAGCTGCCGTTGCGCCTGCCAGCAGGGCATCACTGTGCTGCTCTTCGTTAGTTGCCGTCATTCGTCCACCACCGCATCCAGGGATTCCCAGGGGATCTCCCACTCGCGACCGCCGCCGTGCATCCGGCGCAGAAACGCGGTTCGCCCGGTCTCAATGCCGGAGCGGGTGAAGTGGACGATCACCGCCGCCAAGCGCCACTGCTGTCCCGCGTAGGAGTAGAGCCGCCTCGGCTGTCCCGGGAGGTCTTCCGGCGTCAGGTACTGCGTCTGTGGCACGTCAAAGACGGTAGGACGGGCTGACACAGAGTCAGGGGACAGGCTGTCCCTCTATGTCGAGGGGGACAGGCTGTCCCCCTTGGTGTCCTCCGGCGGAGGTACGGAAGTCAGGCTGCGACGCCGACATCCTCAGCGAGCTGGCGGGCGAGGAAGGACAGCGGTCCGGTCGTGTCCCGGTCGAGCTCAGCCGCCAAGGCTCGGCCAGAGGGCACATACCGAACTGCCTCGGGGCTGGTGTCGTACGCCAGACGCAGGTACTGCAGCGCTGACGCCGGTTCCCTCCGGACGTGCTCGGCCTTGGCCGCGTCGAGGTAGAGCCGTGACCGGCGCTCGACGGATGGGATTGACGCAGGGTCAGTGTCGGCCAGCTGTCGCAGCGCGATGCCTGGAGTCCGCAGGTCCGCGCCGATGGTCACCGCGTGCACGGCGACATTCCCGGTGCCGAACATGGTCCAGGCGTGCGCGTAGCCGGCGGGCAGCCTGCCCGCAGTCCGGTCGGCCTCTTCGTGCCAGCGCCACGCGTCGCCGTCCCGCCCGTCTTGAGCCGCCGTCACCGCCGCGTGCAGACACAGCGACCCGAACATGCCCCGCAGACGATTGGAGCCGCCTTCCAGCTGCGGACGCAGAGTGTCGGCCGCGTCCGCGACCATCTCCAGGGCGCCCTCAGAGTGGCCGGCCACCCGCAGCCCGTTCCCAACGATCCAGGCCGCCGAGGCGAGCGCGATCGGGTCGTCTGCCTGCTCGGCAGCCATCCGGGCCCGGTCCACGATCACCCAGTACAGCTCCGATTCCACGGTGTGCGCGGCGTACTGCTGAGCCAGGGCGTACATCTCGCTCAGGATCACTGCCGCGCGGCGTTTTTCGGCTCCCTCAGCCGCGCGCACCGTGGCGTGCCCCGTTGTGATCAGGTCCGGCAGGACCAGGGCTACAGCTGTCCGCTGGTCACGGGCCAGGTGCCATACCTGCCACGCCTGGCGGACCCTCCCGGCCAGCTCGCCCACGTCCTCCGGTTCGCCGGCGGCCGCGAACAGCGGTGCGTGGACGGCAGTCCGCAGCGCCGTGACGCCTGGGTGTGTGACCTTGCCGCCGTTGTCGATCGGGATCG
>DATMEI010000152.1:0-2646 GCA_035556995.1 Streptomyces sp. | reverse complement strand
CTTCTGCGAGATCTTCCCGCCCGACGACTTCCCGCTCTACTTCTACCGCGAGCCCAAGGCGCCGGACCTCGAACTGCGCGCCGAGGACCTGGACTTCGCCGCGATCGAGAGCGCCCGGATCTTCTGGGTGACCGGCACAGGACTGTGCGCCGAGCCCAGCCGCACCACGACGCTGACTGCGCTGGAGGCACGCTCCGGAAGCCGGGACGCCGCAGGCACGGGCACGGGCACGGGCACTGGCACCGGCGCAGACTCCCGGACCGCGACCGTGTTCGACATGGACTGGCGGCCCATGTTCTGGGGCGCCGGTGCCGGGCAGGAGGCCACCAGGGACGAAGTGATGGCCGAGGCACGCCCGTACTACCGCCAGGCCCTCGCCAACGCCACCGTCGCCGTCGGCAATCTCGACGAGTGCGAGGTCGCCACCGGCACCCGCGAACCGCAGGGCTGCGCCGACGCCCTGCTGGAGGCCGGTGTCGAACTCGCCGTCGTCAAACAGGGTCCCAAGGGAGTCCTCGCCGTCCACCGCGACGGCACGCGGGCGGAGGTGCCCCCGCATCCCGTCGAGGTCGTCAACGGCCTCGGCGCGGGCGACTCCTTCGGCGGTTCGCTGTGCCACGGCCTGCTCGCCGGCTGGGACCTGGAGTACGTCATGCGCTACGCCAACGCCGCCGGCGCCCTCGTCGCCTCACGGCTCGCCTGCTCCACCGCGATGCCGACGGCCGCCGAGGTCGAGGACCTCCTGCGGGGCTGACCGCTCGCCTCCATGCCGCCCGCCCGCATCCCCGTCCTTCCCCCTCCCGCCGCCCTCGGTCCACCCCGTCCCGTCCCGTCGGCCGGTACGTCCGCCAACGCCGCCCGGCCACGAAAGTGAGACTCCTTGAGCAGCATCAGCATCCGTGACCTCGTCGCCGTACGGGCCCGGCACCCGGAGGCGATCGCGACGGCCGCCGCCAGCCGTGCCCGCCGCCCGCTGGTGGGCGACAGCGGGCGGCTGATGATCGTCGCCGCCGACCACCCCGCGCGCGGCGCCCTCGGCATCGGCGGGAACAAGCTCGCCATGGCCAACAGGGCGGACCTGCTGGAGCGGTTGACGCTCGCACTGTCCCGGCCCGGTGTCGACGGCGTACTGGCCACCGCCGACATCCTCGAGGACCTGCTGCTCCTCGGTGCCCTGGAGAACAAGATCGCCATGGGTTCCATGAACCGTGGCGGCCTGGCGGGTGCCACCTACGAACTGGACGACCGCTTCACCGGATACCGGGCCCAGGACATCGACCGGCTGCGTTTCGACGCGGGCAAGACGCTGCTGCGCATCGACTACGACGACGCCGGTTCGCTCTCCACCATGGTCTCCACCGCACGTGCCGTCGACGAGATGGCCGCGCTGCGCCTGCCCGTCTTCGTCGAGCCGTTCATCTCCCGCCGCGTGGACGGCAAGGTGCTCAACGACCTGAGTGCGGAGGCGATCACCCGTTCCATCGCCATCGCCTCCGGCCTCGGCGGGACCTCCGCGTACAGCTGGCTGAAGCTTCCGGTCGCCGAGAACCCCGACGACATGGCATGGGTGTGCGAGACCTCCACCCTGCCCGTCGTCCTGCTCGGCGGCGAGACCAACGGCGACCAGGAGGGGGCCTACGAGAAGTGGCGCAAGGCGCTGCGCATGCCCACCGTGCGCGGCCTGGTCGTCGGGCGGTCCCTGCTCTACCCGGCGGACGGCGATGTGGCTGCCGCCGTGGACACCGCTGTCGGGCTGCTCTGAGCGGTGTGCCTGTGGCTGTGTGCCTGTGTACTGCGTGTGCGTACCCGCGTGCTGGGGGAGTCGACGAGACCGAGGGTCTCTCCGAGGGTTCTGAAGTGGCAAAGGGTCAAAGGTGACGAACATGACTGGCATGACTGACGGAACCGGGCTGCACCTGCGCGCGGGAAGCGCCGGGGCCGGCCCGTACGCCCTGGACATCGACCCCGAACGTGCCGGCTGGGGCTACTCCTCGCTGCGCGTGCTGGAGCTGGAGCCCGGCGGCGTGCACGAGTTCGGCGCGGGGGAGAGCGAGTGGATCGTGCTCCCGCTCAGCGGCGGCTGCACCGTCTCCGCCGAGGGAGAGACGTTCCCCCTGCACGGCCGTAAGAGCGTCTTCGACGGGGTCAGCGACTTCGCGTACGTACCGCGCGACGCCGAGGCCGTCATCACCAGCACCTCCGGTGGCCGCTTCGCCCTCACCGGCGCGCGCTGCACACGGCGGCTGCCCGCACGCTACGGACCCGCCTCCGGGGTCCCCGTCGAGCTGCGCGGCACCGGCAACTGCTCCCGGCAGGTCAACAACTTCGGCGCCGCGGGGGTCTTCGAGGCCGACCAGCTGATCGCCGTGGAAGTGCTGACGCCCGGCGGCAACTGGTCCTCGTACCCGCCGCACAAGCACGACGAGCACCGGCCGGACGTGGAGAGCGAGCTGGAGGAGATCTACTACTTCGAGATCGCCCCCCACCAGGCGGAGAGCGGCAGCATCCCGGGGCTGGGCTATCAGCGGGTCTCACCGTCCGGGCCGGGCAGCGCCACCGACGTACTCGCCGAGGTGCGCGACGGTGACGCGGTGCTGATCCCGGACGGCTGGCACGGCCCGTCGATGGCCGCACCCGGTCACGACA
>DATMEI010000151.1:0-2012 GCA_035556995.1 Streptomyces sp. | reverse complement strand
AGCCGTACCGTCGCGAACCTCGACGCCCATCCGCAGGCAAGGATCGCTCTCGGCGATACCGCAGACGTCGTGATGATCGACGCCGACGCCTCGCTGGTCGAGGTCCCCGCCATCGGCGCCGACATCGCCGAACGCTACGCGCAGGTCTCCCACGACCCCCGCACCTATCCCGCGGGAACGTTCCTCTACCTGAGCCTGCACCCCCGACGCATCCAGGTCTGGAACGGCTTCCACGAGTTCCCCGGCCGCACCGTCATGCAGCAACACCAATGGCTAGACGATCCCGTCGACTAGCTGCACGCGCGGGCGGTTTTGTCGGTGGGCGTACCTAGCATCGAGTAGATGGACACAACGAAAGGAACGATAGGACTGCTCGGTGTTCCGTCCAGCGCGGCGGCGCACTGGCCCGGGCAGGAGAAGGCGCCGGCCGCATTACGGGAGGCCGGCCTGATCAGCCTCCTCCGCGAAGCCGGGCTAGACGTTGACGACCACGGCGACCGCCCGGTCGTCCGGTGGCGGCCACATCCGACCGAGCGACAGCCACACAACCTGACCCAGGTCGTGGACGTGCTGACCGACGCCCGTACGCAGATCTCCCGGATCTTCGAGGCCGGCCAACTCCCGCTCGTGGTCGGCGGGGAATGCACCCTCGCCATCGCGCTCTACAGCGCCGCAGTGACCCACGACGAGGACGTAGCGCTGCTGTACTTCGACGGCGGGCAGGACCTGTCCAATGACCCGGACAGTCCAGAGGCCGTCCTGGACGGGCTCGGAGTCCGCCACATGCTCGACCTGCCAGACACGGCTCCTGCTCTGACCGGCTTCGGACCCCGGCAGCCGCTGCTGCGCCCGGACCGGCTGTGCTTCTTCGGGTACGGCGACCCGGAGGAAGATCGAGACGGCTTGGTCGCGAGCCCTCGTTTCCCGGCCAGTGACGTCAGACCCGACCCACGCGAAGCAGCCCGCCGGGCACTCCAGGCCCTCGGCCCGCATCGCTTCGTCGTCCACTTCGACGTCGACGTGATCGACTTCTACGACCTCCCGGTGGCCGATGTACCCCTCTACAACAGAGGCCTCACCAAGTCCGAAGCCATGACCGCCCTCTCGGAGTTCGTAGCCCACCCAGGCTTCGCCGGCATGACCTTCGCCGAATTCAACCCCGACCACGGTGAACCAGACGGCACCACAGCCCGCCTCCTAGCCGAGTCCCTGACCGACGCCCTAGCCGCTCACACCCGGCGTCCTTGAAGAAGTCCGGGCGGCGCTGTCGGATCGAAGCCGAAGTGTTCGTAGCAAGGGTGAGCGGCCGTCCAGGAGGGGCGCCGCCGTACGGCAGGAGATGATCTGAGATGAAGTACCTGGTTTCCGTGATCGATGTCGAGCCCAACTCCGCAACCCCGGACGACTCGGACGGCGCCGCCGACGCGTTCAACGAACGCCTCGTAGCCGAAGGCCACTGGGTCTTCGCCGGCGGCCTCGCGTCACCCACCACAGCCACAGTCATCGACAACCGCGGCGGCGCCGCGGTCTTCACGGACGGCCCCTTCCTGGAGTCCAAGGAATACCTCGGCGGCCTCTGGATCATAGAAGCCCCCGACCTCGACAAGGCGCTAAACCTCGCCGCCGAAGGCTCAAAACAATGCAACCGCAAGGTCGAAGTCCGCCCCTTCGCATAAGCCACGGCATCTCGTCTTCCGTTTGCGCTCTACCAAGGTGCGCGCACTCGCCCGCATCGTGTTCGTCGCCGGGCTGGTGTCGCTCACTTCACGGGAGTGTGATCGAGGAGCACAATACGTAAGCGGCCGGATGCGCATGGGGGTGCGGCTGTGTCGGCGACGACGGCTGTGCAGGGCACCGACTGAACTGGGCTTGCTTGTGGGCGGGGAGCATACGGCGTTGAATCAGCGGCGGCGGTCAGTAGGCGCGGATGCTGGGTGCCCAGCGCGAAGGCCAGTAAGACGACCAGCGTGAGCGTCACCACCAGGCCGAGCCAGAACAGGACGTCGTGGCCG
>DATMEI010000150.1:0-2046 GCA_035556995.1 Streptomyces sp. | reverse complement strand
CTGCGGATGGTGAATACCATCCCGATGACTCCTGGGAACGCCGGAAAAGCAGCCCAGAAGGAGTTCGGAGCCCCCAGTTTGCCCAGGATGATCGGCAGGACCAGCAGGAAGCCGAAAATCCCGACGCGCAGTCCCAAACGGCGGGCAAACAGGCGGTAGTTGTAGCGCAGTACCCGATGCGGATCCAGTGCATCGGGAGAGGTCTCTGGTGTTACCGGCATGCTCGTTCCTCCCGGGCCCTCGGCTCTCGTGCCGGGGGCGCCGTCAGCCGTTGTTGACCGTTGCGGAGCGGGCGCTTTCCGTGGTGGCGATTGTCGCGGAGCCGATCACGCGAGTGCCGTCGTAGAGGACGATCGCCTGGCCGGGCGCCACACCGCGGACCGGCTCGGAGAAGCGGACCCGCAACCCCTGCCCGTCCTCGGCCGGTTCCGCGTTCACTTCGGTTTCGCCGCCGTGCGCGCGCAGTTGAGCGGTGTACGTGCCGGGTCCGGCCGGTGCGGCTCCGCACCAGCGGGGCTTGACGGCCGTGAGGCCGATGACGTCGAGCGAGGCTGCCGGGCCCACGGTGACGGTGTTGTCGACCGGTGAGATGTCCAGTACGTACCGCGGCTTGCCGTCGGCTGCGGGGTGCCCGATGCGCAAGCCCTTGCGCTGGCCGATGGTGAAGCCGTGCGCGCCCTCGTGGGTGCCGAGCTTCTGGCCCTCCTCGTCGACGATGTCGCCCTCCGAGGTGCCGAGACGGTCCGCGAGGAAGCCCTGGGTGTCGCCGTCCGCGATGAAGCAGATGTCGTGGCTGTCGGGCTTCTTCGCGACGGCGAGGCCGCGACGCTCGGCTTCCTCGCGGATCTCGCCCTTGCTGGTGAGGGTGTCGCCGAGAGGGAACATGGCGTGGGCGAGCTGACGGGCGTCCAGCACGCCCAGCACGTAGCTCTGGTCCTTGGCGGCGTCGCTGGCGCGGTGCAGTTCGCGGGTGCCGTCACCGTTGGTGACGATGGTCGCGTAGTGGCCCGTGCACACCGCGTCGAAGCCGAGGGCCAGCGCCTTGTCCAGCAGCGCGGCGAATTTGATCTTCTCGTTGCACCGCAGGCAGGGATTGGGCGTACGGCCCGCCTCGTACTCGGCGACGAAGTCCTCGACCACGTCCTCGCGGAACCGCTCGGCGAGATCCCAGACGTAGAAGGGGATGCCGATGACGTCGGCGGCACGGCGCGCGTCGCGTGAGTCCTCGATCGTGCAGCAGCCGCGGGCGCCCGTACGGAACGACTGCGGGTTGGCGGAAAGGGCCAGATGGACACCGGTGACGTCGTGTCCTGCCTCGGCAGCGCGCGCGGCGGCGACGGCGGAGTCGACGCCGCCGGACATGGCGGCGAGCACGCGCAGGGTGGGGGCACCCCCGGTCTGGGGGCGCGTGCCGGGGCTCTGGGGCAGAGGGCTGCTGGAAACGTCAGTCATAACCCGTCCAGGGTAGAGGGAACCGCCCGTACATCTGCCCGCCCGCCCGGATACGGCATCGGCCGGTCCGTGAGACGGAACTCAGACGGAACCGCCGGGGCAGTGGCATGCGTTGAGGACTGTATGGCTTCGATCTCCAGGCGCGCCCTTCTCATATCCGGCGGCGGCGCAGCGGCATTGATCACCGCCGGTGCGCTGACCTGGGACAAGACGTCCCGTCTGTGGTGGCGGGTGCCGGGGGTCGACAAGCAGCGCACAGAGGGTGACGTCGATCAGCCGGGGGTGCGCTGGATCGCCGCCTCGGAGGGCAATCTGCGCTTCGCCGACCGTCCCGCCGACTTCACCATCGACCGCGTCGTGATCCATGTGACGCAGAGCGACTTCCCCACCGCCGTGAAAGTCTTCCGCGACCCCCTGCACCAGTCGGCCACGCACTATGTGGTGCGGGCACGCGACGGGCGGACGGTGCAGATGGTGCGCGAGCTGGACGTCGCCTACCACGCGGGGAACCGCTCGTACAACGAGCGCAGCATCGGCATCGAGCACGAGGGCTTCGTGGACCGGCCGGAGAACTTCACGGAGGAGATGTACCGC
>DATMEI010000149.1:0-3333 GCA_035556995.1 Streptomyces sp. | reverse complement strand
CGGCTCACGCTCACCCCGGAGCGGATCGCCTCCATCGCATCCGATGTGCGTGACGTGGTCGCGCTTCCCGACCCCGTCGGCGAGGTCGTACGCGGCTCGACGCTGCCCAACGGGCTGGAGTTGCGCCAGGTCCGCGTCCCCCTCGGAGTCGTCGGCATCATCTACGAGGCACGGCCCAACGTCACCGTCGACGCCGCCGCACTGTGCCTGAAGTCCGGCAACGCCGTGCTGCTGCGCGGTTCTTCCTCGGCGTACGCCTCCAACGGCGCCCTCGTCGGCGTACTGCGCGATGCCGTCGTCACGGCCGGACTGCCCGCCGACGCCGTGCAGCTCGTACCGGGCGAGAGCCGGGACAGCGTCAAGGAGTTGATGCGTGCCCGCGGCCTGGTCGACGTGCTGATTCCGCGCGGTGGTGCCTCCCTCATCCGGTCCGTGGTCGAGGAGTCGACCGTTCCGGTCATCGAGACCGGAGTCGGCAACTGCCATGTGTACGTGGACGAAGCGGCCGACGTCGACACTGCCGTCGACATCCTCGTCAACTCCAAGGCGCAGCGCCCCAGCGTCTGCAACGCCGCCGAGACCGTCCTCGTGCACGCCGGCATCGCCGACGCGTTCCTGCCGCGCGCGCTGGAGGCCCTGGCGAAGGCGGGCGTGACCGTGCACGGAGACGAGGCGTGGCAGAAGGCGGGCACGGACGTCGTCGCGGCCACCGAAGAGGACTGGGGCACCGAATACCTCTCGTACGACATCGCCGCCGCGGTCGTGCCGTCCCTGGACGCGGCGGTGGAGCACATCCGCGAGTGGACCTCCGGCCACACCGAGGCGATCGTCACCCGCGACACCGCCTCCGCCCGCCGCTTCACCTCCCTCGTCGACTCGACGGCCGTGATGGTCAACGCCTCCACGCGCTTCACGGACGGCGGCCAGTTCGGCTTCGGCGCCGAGATCGGCATCTCTACGCAGAAGCTGCACGCGCGCGGCCCGATGGGACTGCCGGAACTCACCTCGACGAAGTACGTGGTCACCGGGGACGGTCACATCCGCAGCTGAGCACGCCCCCGCAGCGTGCCCGGAGGCCGGGCGGCGGACGGGGTACGCCGATTTGATGGAATCCCACTACTCCCTGCCCATATTGACCGCATAGGTCTACGCTGAGCAGCGTGCCGGACGACGTGGGGGGCCAGCCGTTCCCGAACGGCGAGGAGCCCGAGTACCGCCACCATGGGGCCGCGGACGATGAGTTCGCCTCCGTGGTGTTCGACGAGGACTTCGTGCGGTCCGCCGCAGTCCATGAACCCACCGCTGCCGAGCGCATATTGGCGGCCGCGCAGTCACACGCCGAGAACGAGACTGCACGCGGCTTCGAGGACGGCTACGGATACACGCCGGGTACCGAGGGCGAGTTCGACCTCGACACCGAGGACTTGGACGACGAGGACGGCGAAGACCCGGACGACGAGGGCCGGTTCGACCGCTCCGACTACTCGGAGTATCTGGATCTCGCCGAAGGTGACGAGTACGGCCCGTACGACTCCTACGGTCCGTACAACACGTTCGGCGACAGCGCCCAGGTCGACAACCAGTTCCGGCAGTACAACCAGTTCGAGCACTACAGCCAGTTCGGCATCTACCGCCGCTACGACCCCCGCCTCGAGCTGGGCGAGGAGCACGGCTCCGACTACAGCCGCGCGTACGGCAGGGCCGGAAAACACAGCGCCGCGCGTGCGTACCGCGGCCACGCCCGCTGGCAGCGGCCCGTCGCCTGGGTGCTCGCCGTGGTGATGGGCATCGGGATGGTCGCCCTCGCGCTGAGCGCGGTCTACCGCGGCACCTCGCAGCAGCGCCAGGACCCCAGCCCGCCGCCCGCGACGAGCGGCGTCGACTCCTACATGAGCGAACACGACGGTGCGCGTGCCCCGCGCGGGGTGCCGAGCGTCTCCGCACAGCCGCGTGCGGGCTGAGCGCGAAGCGCGCTCCGGTCACGGGCCCGTCACGGGAAGGTGACGCGGCCCTTACGTGCCTGAGGAATCCGCCGAGTTGTGGGTGTCCAGAAGCGTTTACCCGGGGCCCGGCAGACCTACTCTGTTCTTATGGCCGGGCGAGGCAATCCCCCAGAGGGACCCGACGACGCCTCCGGGGGCGACGACGAGTACCGCGACGACTACCGTTCCGTCGTCTTCGACGAGACCTTCATCAAGGCTGCGCAGCTCCAGGAGTACTCCGCGCAGGAGCGCATGGAGGACGAAGAGCACGCTGCCGTGCGCAACCGCGCCTCCTCATCCTCCGGCGCCGACACGGAGAGCGACGGCGCGGGGCAGTACGGACCGGAGCCCGCCTACGAGCGGAGCACGATCACAGCCTCCCGGCAGGGCATAGTGCTGGTGCTGCTGATCGTCCTCGCCTTCGGCACGGCGATCTACATGGGCATCCGCAACCCGTACCAGACCCCGGCGGGGCCGCCCGTCGAGCCGATGCGCAACTCGCTGCTGCCGCTGGCTCCCCGGGACGAGGTGCCCGGTGCGACGCCCGCGGACCTGTACGAACACAGCCCGGCCGCGCAGTTCCGTACCGGAGCCGACGGGGTGACCCTCCCGCCCGTACGCCGTACCGCGCACTTCTCCGAGAGCCAGGTGCTGGCCGCACTGACGGCCGCGAAGGACTACGTGGTGGAGACTTCGCTCAACCCCGCGGTCCTCACCGGTAACTCCCAGCGGACCGTACGGATCATGCTCGACCCCGCACAGCACGAGCAGTTCGACGAGAGCATGGAGCACCCCCGGAACGACGGACGGCACTCCGCGACCGGCTGGATGATCCGGTTCGACCCTTCGAAGACGGCTCTGGCCGACGACGGTGTGCGCGTGAACGGCACGCTGACCGCCCAGGAAGCGGGCGCCGACGCGCTGGAGATCGTGGCGGACCACGTCTTCGTCTATGCGCTGCGGCCGCCGGACGCCGGTGAGGGCGAGAAGGCCTCCGAACGTTCCTCGCTGTTCACCGTGCGGCGTGAAGTGCGCTTCCAGATCGACCGCGAGGACCTGCGCAGGCAGCAACTGGCCGTGCGGCAGGTCGCGATGCGGGCCGGGCCGCTGCCCTGCTCCGCCGACCTGTCGGAGACCCTGACGCCCCTGCTGGAAGGCGAGAGGGCCAAGGACGACGGGGGCGCCGGTACGGACCCGTATGCGCGGGGCCGTACGGCGGCCTCGATGTGCGGAGTGCTCTCGACCAGCGCGCAGCCGAGCCCGGACGGTAAGGCCGACTGACGTCCGGGCCCGCAGGCACGGTCAGTTGGAGCTGCTGCTGTTCCCGTTCGTCCCGTTCGTCCCGTTCGTC
>DATMEI010000148.1:0-5348 GCA_035556995.1 Streptomyces sp. | reverse complement strand
GGACGGCAAGGGCCGGGCGCTGGGCTATCTGCACGTGAAGGACGCGCTGGACGCCATACCGCGGGATGCGGCCTTCCCCGCCACGGCGATGCGGCCGATCGCTCAGGTGCAGGCGTCGATGCCGCTGGACGACGTGCTGGGCGCGATGCGCTCCAGCCGTACGCACCTGGCCGCCGTCATGGGCGAGGAGGGGCGTACGGGGGGCGTGGTCACCATGGAGGACGTGCTGCGCGAGCTGGTGCACCAGAGCCCGCCGGAGGACTCCAGGTAAGCGGGGCGGAGGTCGCCCGGAGCAACCGGATACGATGGCTTGCCGTGAACAGCGCACCCGGCATACCCCGCACCCCCGTCATCAGCAGCTTCGTCGCGCTCGGCGACTCCTTCACGGAAGGCATGTCGGACCGGCTGCCGGACGGCACCTACCGCGGCTGGGCCGACATGCTCGCCGCCCGGCTCGCGGCCTCCCAGAGAGGCGGCTTCCGGTACGCGAATCTCGCGGTGCGCGGCAAGCTGATCGGGCAGATCGCCTCGGAGCAGGCCGAACCCGCCGCGGCGATGGGCGCCGACCTGGTCACGCTGGTCGGCGGACTCAACGACACCCTGCGGCCGAAGTGCGACATGGGCAGGGTGCGAGGGCTGCTCGAGGAGTGCGTGGCGAAACTGGCCCCCAATTGCGGGCAGTTGGTGCTGATGCGCAGCCCCGGCCGCCGCGGGCCCGTACTGGAGCGTTACCGGGCGCGCATGGAGCAGCTGTTCACCTTCATCGACGAGCTGGCCGCCGAGCACGGCGCGCTGGTCGTGGACCTCTACACGGCGGAGACGCTGAGCGATCCGCGGCTGTGGGCCGACGACCGGCTGCACCTGACCGGCGAGGGGCACCGCAGGGTCGCGGAGGCCGTATGGCAGCGGCTGGGGCACCCCGCCGAGTCGGACTGGTGCTCGCCGCTGCCGCCGGACGCGCTCCCCTCCTGGCTGGCGCGGCGCCGTGCGGATGCGGCCTTCGCGCGTGAGCATCTGGTGCCGTGGATCGGGCGGCGGCTGTCAGGCCGCTCCAGTGGCGACGGACGGGCACCGAAACGGCCCGACCTGGCTGCGCTGGCCTGCGAGGACACCCCGTAGGGGCAGATTGCGGACCCCGTAGAATCCGGGGGTGTGACTGACAAGCCCCGCATCCCGGACGTCCTGGCCTCCCGTTACGCCTCCGCCCAGCTGACCCGACTGTGGTCCCCCGAAGAGAAGGTGGTGCTGGAGCGACGCCTGTGGCTCGCGGTGCTGCGGGCCCAGCGGGACCTCGGTGTCGACGTGCCGGAGCAGGCGCTGGCCGACTACGAGCGTGTACTCACCGGCGTCGACCTCGCGTCGATCGCGGAGCGCGAGAAGGTCACCCGGCACGATGTGAAGGCCCGCATCGAGGAGTTCAACGCGCTGGCCGGCCACGAGCACGTGCACAAGGGCATGACCTCCCGCGATCTGACCGAGAACGTCGAGCAGCTGCAGATCCGCTCCTCACTGGAGCTGGCACGGGACCGTACGGTCGCGCTGCTGGCGCGGCTGGGCAGACTGGCCGGCGAGCACGCCGAGTTGGTGATGACCGGGCGTTCCCACAACGTGGCGGCGCAGGCGACCACGCTCGGCAAGCGCTTCGCGACGGCCGCCGACGAACTGCTCGTCGGATACGCGCGGTTGACGGAACTGCTCGCCCGCTACCCGCTGCGCGGCATCAAGGGCCCCGTGGGCACCTCGCAGGACATGCTCGACCTGCTGGGCGGCGACGAGGAGCGGCTTGCCGAACTGGAGCGAAGGGTGGCAGGGCACCTCGGATTCGCGCACGCCTTCACCTCCGTCGGACAGGTCTACCCCCGCTCCCTCGACTACGACGCCGTCAGCGCGCTGGTGCAACTCGCGGGTGCGCCCTCGTCCCTGGCCAAGACGATCCGGCTGATGGCGGGCCAGGAACTGGTCACCGAAGGCTTCAAGGAGGGGCAGGTCGGCTCCTCCGCCATGCCGCACAAGATGAACACGCGCTCCTGCGAGCGCGTGAACGGCCTCATGGTCGTCCTCCGCGGCTACGCGTCGATGACGGGCGAACTGGCAGGCGACCAGTGGAACGAGGGGGACGTCTCCTGCTCGGTGGTGCGGCGCGTGGCGCTGCCCGACGCCTTCTTCGCCTTCGACGGGCTGATGGAGACGTTCCTGACGGTGCTAAAGGAGTTCGGCGCCTTCCCCGCCGTCGTGGAACGCGAACTCGACCGCTACCTCCCCTTCCTGGCCACCACCAAGGTGCTGATGGCCTCGGTACGTGCCGGAGTCGGCCGGGAGAGCGCACACGAGGTGATCAAGGAGCATGCGGTCGCCTCGGCGCTTGCGCTGCGCGAGGGTGCCGAGCGCAACGAGCTGCTGGACCGGCTGGCCGGGGACGAGCGGATTCCGCTCCAGCGTGGGGAGTTGGACGCGCTGATGGCCGACCGGCTCGACTTCACCGGCGCTGCCGCGGGCCAGGTCGGGGCGGTGGTCGCCCGTATCGAGGAGATCACGAAGCAGCATCCCGAGGCCGCCGCCTACACGCCCGGGGCGATCCTCTGACGCGGCGCGCTTCCGCTCCCCGCTTCAGCCGGGAGCAGCTGGAGGCCGCACGCGACCGGGTCGTCCCGGATGTGGCGGCGGAGAACCTCCGCGTGCTGTTCTGCGGGATCAACCCCGGTCTGATGTCTGCCGCGACGGGTCACCACTTCGCCCGCCCGGGCAACCGCTTCTGGCCCGTGCTGCACGCCTCCGGGTTCACGCCGCGGCAGCTGCGGCCCGATGAGGAGCGGGAGTTGCTCACATACGGCCTGGGCATCACCAACGTCGTGCAGCGGGCCACTGCACGGGCCGACGAGCTGAGCACCGAGGAGTACCGCGAGGGCGGCAGGCTGCTGGCCGCGAAGGTGGAGCGGCTGCGTCCGCTGTGGCTGGCGGTGGTGGGCGTGACGGCCTACCGCGTGGCCTTCGAGGACAAGAAGGCGCAAGTCGGCACGCAGGAACGGCTGATCGGTGACACGCGGGTGTGGGTGCTGCCCAACCCCAGCGGGCTCAACGCTCATTGGACGCCTCAGATGATGGCCGAGGAGTTCGGAAGACTGCGGGGGGCGGCCGAAGCAGACCAGGCACAGGCCCGGTGAGACGGGGCGGCAGCCGCGCCCGGCGCGCCTCGCCCCTCTCGCGTCGTCGCTGATCTGTCAGAAGGCTCTGCGAGGATCGCCGATGCCGGGAGCAGTCCCGGCCGCTTCCTCACCCGACGGGAGACGCACACATGAGCGCCAGCGGTCCACGGGAGCGCGCCGCACGTCCGGAGGACCTCAGCCGGCTCGTTCTGGAAAGACTCAACGCGGGCGACGCCGACGGCCTGGCGGCGCTGTACGAACCTGATGCGGTGATGGCGCTGCCCGACGGCGGGCAGGCAGCAGGCAGCCGTGAGATCCGCCAGGCCTACAAGCATCTCCTCACCGGCGGGCCCACCTTCGCACCTGGGGAGCAGCAGCCCACGCTGCGCAGCGGTGACCTCGCGCTCACCGCGGTGGTTCTGCCCGGTGGAGGCGCCACCGTCGAGGTGGCCCGGCGCCAGCCCGACGGGACGTGGCTGTGGGTGCTCGACCAGCCCGCCTTTCCCGCGCGGAACACTTGAGCGCGACTCACGGAGGATCGTTGACGGTGACCACGGCCACCAGCTGGAAGGGGAGCGCGTCGCCCTGCCGGCAGACGCCGAGCGCTATCCACAGCTCCCCGGCACGCCACAACTCCAACCAGGGCGCGGAGGCGCTCAGTTCGAGCCAGGGCTGCTCCGTCTCCCCGCCCTCGAAGCTGCGGACCTGCGTGCTCCACAAGCTGACGGGCTGGGGCTCGCCCCAGCGCGCGGACAGTGCGGCGCCCAACGCCCGGCAATCCGCTTCGTACTGCTCCTCCACGGCGAGCCTCGCCGTACCGTCGTCCTCCCAGAACTCCTCACTCGTGGCCAGCTCCACCATGTGATATCCCGGCCCGCTGATCACGGAGGCCGACCTTCCGCGCTGCGAGGGGAAGGCGCGGGCGCGTAACAGGTCGATCGTCGTCAGGTGCTGCAGTGCCGTGGGCGCCATGGGTCCAGTAAACCCCCGTCCACCGACACCGGCTTCTGACTCGGCTTCAGACGACAGGGCGTCGCCCCGGGGTGAAGACCCCCCTACTCGTGGTAACCGGAGGCAGGCGATACGATCCGCCTCACGGGACAGGCAGGGAGGCGGACTTGGCGCGGCTCTCCGGCAGGGATCCTTCTCTGCTGCGACGGATCAACTCGACTGCCGTGCTGCGTGTGCTGCGCTCGCAGTTCGGCCGGCCACCGCTGACACTCACCGATCTCGCGAACGCCACCGAACTCTCCCGTCCCACCGTCGAGGGCGTGGTCGAAGGGCTCATCGATGCGGGGCTGGCAGCCGAGGCCGGGGAGGACCCGGGCGGTCCGGTTCCCGCCGCGCGCCGCGGCCGGCCCGCGCGCCGCTTCCGCTTCCGCGCCGAGGCGGGCCACGCCCTCGGGGTGGAGATCGGTTCGCACCGTGTCGCCGCCGCACTCTCCGATCTGACGGGCAGGTTCACGGGGACGGTCGCGCACGAGATCGGTGAGGACGCACCCGAGGACGAGCGGCTGGCCCGGGCACACGACGCCGTCGCCGAGCTGCTGGAGACGAACGGGGTACGCCACGAGTCGCTGCGGGCGGTCGGCGTGGGCACGCCCGGCATCGTGGAGGCCGACGGCACCGTACGGCTCGGCACGGCCCTGCCGGGCTGGACCGGGCTGCCCCTGGGTGAGCGGCTGCGCGAGACCTTCCGCTGCCCGGTCCTCGTCGAGAACGACGCCAACGCGGGTGTCGTGGCGGAACGTTGGAAGGGCGCGGCTGCGGGGGCAGAGGACGTGGTCATGGTGCTGGTCGGCCTCAGCCCCGGCGCGGGCTCTCTCATCGGGGGGCGGCTGCACCGGGGCTTCGGCGGAGCTGCCGGAGAGATCGGCGCGCTGCATCTGCTGGGGCGCGAGGCCACCCCCGAGCGGCTGCTGTCGACCACGGACGAGCCGCTGCATCCCCTGGACGAGGTGGCTGTCGCCCGTGTCTTCGCACTCGCACGTGCCGGTGACGAGCAGGCACAGCGCGCGATGGAACGGTTCGTGCAGCGGCTGGTGCACGACGTCGCCGCGCTGGTGCTCGCCCTGGACCCGGAGCTGGTCGTGATCGGCGGCTGGGCGTCAGGTCTGGACGACGTACTGAAGCCGCTGCGCAGCGAGTTGGAGCGCTACTGTCTGCGGCCCCCGCGGGTTGCTCTGTCGGTCCTCGGTGAAGCCG
>DATMEI010000147.1:0-2022 GCA_035556995.1 Streptomyces sp. | reverse complement strand
CCCGTCACAAGCCGGACGAGGTGGTCGAACTCGTCAACGATCTGCACGCCGTCAACACCCTGCTCGAAGAAGGCGGGTTCGGGCCGCAGCTGCTGTGTTCCCTGGTCGGCTTCCGCGCGGCGGCGCACGGCGACGACCGCTCGCTCGCCCTCGTCTATCTCTACAAGCGCGGCACTTTCTATCCGTTCGCCCCGAAGCCGGGGCAGCGGGAGAAGCGGGACAGCGCCATGGAGTTGCAGGTGCGCGGGCTGCTGACCGACGACCTGCCGATGGAGCCGGACCTGGCCCGCTGGTTCCCCGTCTGGGGAGCGCCGGGAATCCAGTAGTCCGCTGGACGTTCAGCCGGCGTCCTGCGCATCTCCCTGCGTGCCGCTCTCCGTTGCCGCACCGCGGTCGGCGCTGTCGCTTCGGTGCCCGGCCGCGAAACGGTCCATGACGCGGGCCTTCACCTCGCGTTCCGTGGCGGCTGCGACGAAGGCGGCGGTCTGCTCCGCACCGACCAACTCCCGCACTGCGGCGAGCGTCCCGGAGGGAAGCCGCACCTGTTCCGTGGAGCCCGCCGGCTCGGGTGCCGCCTCAGCCGGCGGGGCGCCGGTCCCCGCCGACGCTGCCCGCCGCAGGTGCTCCCGCAGATTCCGGGAGGCCGACGTCCGCATGGCCCGGGCCAGTTCGGCGTCGACGGTCTGCTTGGCGAGCGGACGCAGCCGGCGTACGAGACCGGCCGCCTCCGAGGCGTCCTCGTCCGAGGGACGGGCAGGGAGACAGCGGGAGAAGATGTGCTCGTTCGTGAGGTCCATGAAGCGGGCCGCTATGTGCTCGACCTGCGCGCGCAGTTCGCGCAGATGCTCGGTGACGGCGAGCAACGGCACGCCGGCCGTGTGCAGTTCGGCGGCGACGGCCAGTTCCTGCGGGCTGGGTACGAGGTAGTGATCCGGCCGGCCGGGAAGCGGTACAAGCACCCCCAGCTCGACGGCCTCGGCGACGGCCTCGTCGCTGGGGACTCCCTCGCCGAAGAGGCCGTCCAGTTCGGCACGCGTGAGGCGCTCCGGTTCCTCGTCGGTCCAGGGCCCCTCGACCTCCGAGACGAGGCCCAGCACCCCGCCCAGTCCGCGGCCCTCGTCCCAGGCTTCGAGCAGTTCCTTGATGGAGAGCAGCGTGTATCCGCGCTCCAGCATCCCGGCTATCTGACGCAGCCTGGTCAGGTGCGAGTCGTCGTAGACGTTCGCACGTCCGCGACGCCCGGGCCGTGGGAGCAGGCCGCGGTCCTGATAGGCGCGGATCGTACGGACCGTGGCACCACTGTGCTGCGCGAGATCCTCGATGCGGTAATCGCAGCCGGCTGCCCCCACCGGGCCGGCTGCTCCCTCTGCCGCCGTTCCCGCCGTCACAGCGGTGGCTCGACCCGGGCGATGGCGCGAAGCACGCGAGGCGCGAACCGGGAGAGCAGCCGCGCACCGTGAGCCTCCGGAGTCACGGGGACCACGGCCTGATTGTGGACGACCGCGCGCATGACGGCTTTCGCGACCTTCTCCGGCGGATAGTTCCGCAGCTTGTACAGCCTGGCCACACGCTCCCTGCGGCGCTGCTGCTCCGCCTCGCCGAGCCCGACGAAGCGCGCGGTCGCGGTGATGCCGGTGTTGACGGGGCCGGGGCAGACAGCGGTGACGCCGATGCCCTTCCCCGCCAGCTCCGCGCGCAGACACTCGCTCAGCATCAGCACCGCGGCCTTCGACGTGCCGTACGCGGGGAGCATCCTGGTCGGCTGATAGGCCGCGTCCGAAGCGGTGTTCACGATGTGCCCGCCCTGGCCCCGCTCCGCCATCTGCTTGCCGAAGAGGCGGCAGCCGTGGATGACGCCCCACAGATTGACGTCCAGCGTCCGCTTCCAGTCCTCGACGCTGGTGTCGAGGAACGGACCGGAGATTCCGATCCCGGCGTTGTTGACCAGGACGTCCACTGTGCCGCACTCCGCCGAGACCTTGGCGGCGAGCTTTTCCATCGCGTCCTGGTCGCTCACGTCCA
>DATMEI010000146.1:0-13689 GCA_035556995.1 Streptomyces sp. | reverse complement strand
CTGACCGACTGGGACATCGACATCACCGAGGGCTTCGACGGCTGGGAGGACACCTCCATCACCGACGACGGCAGCAAGGTCCTCTTCGTCTACAACAGCGACTCCGGTCTCTACACCCTCCGTTGGGAGCAGAGCGAGGGCTTCTCGGAGATCGACAGGCCCGAGGAGGAGTAGCGGCGCTCTTTCCGGCCCTCGCCGGTGGCCGTCGGGTGAATGGATTGCGCCTATCGGTCATTCACGGGTGCCGTTCTCGCGCTGCGGAAAGCAGACGGCCAAGTGCGCCCCGCCCGGCGTCACTTGGCCTGTTGCCCGGCAGGCCGTGCCCCGGTGCAGGACACGCCGGGGCGCGGTTACCGCGTACGGTCGCGGGCCGTGGTCATCTCTCGGAAAGGCAGGGCATCACAGGCCGAGAGATGAGGGACCGGATGAGACCGCTGACTCACCTTCGCTCCACCCGCCAGACCCGCCAGACCCGCCAGACCCGCCAGACCCGCGGTGCCCGCCGCGGAAGCGTCGCACGGACCAGTGCGGTTCTTGCGCTCGCCGTCGCCACGCTCGGCATGACCGCGACCGCCGGGACCTCACAGTCCGTACCTCCCCAGAAGTCCTCGCCGCAGAAGTCCGCGCCACTCGCGCCCGCGCCGATGGCGGTGGCGCCCTATCTCTCGCTGGGCTGGGGAAGCCCGCCGAGCCCGGAGAAGGTCATGGCGGCGACCGGGGTCCGCTGGTTCACGCTCGCTTTCGTCCTCAGCAAGGGGCAGTGCCTGCCGCGCTGGGACGGCTATCGGCCGCTGACCGGCGGAGTCGACGAACGTACGGTGCGGGCCGTGCGGAAGGCGGGCGGTGACGTCATGCCGTCCTTCGGCGGCGGGCTGGGCCACAAGCTGGAGCAGAGCTGTACGGACGCCGAGGCGCTTGCCGGTGCGTACCAGAAGGTGATCGACGCGTACGAACTCAAGGCGATCGACATCGACATCGAGGCGGGGGCGTACCGGAGCGAGGCCTCCCAGCGGAAGACTCTCGGTGCGCTCAAGCTGATCCGGGAGGCGAATCCCGGTCTGGTCGTCTATGTCACGCTGCCCAGTTACCGCTCGGGGCCCGACCGTTCGCTCATCGACCGGGCGGCGGCGATGAAGGTGGAGCCGGACGCGTGGAGCATCATGCCCTTCTCCTTCGTGCCCTCCGCGAAGGGTGAGGACATGGGGCGCATCAGCGCAGGGGCGGTGGACGGGCTCAAGGACCGGCTGCGCAGCGCGTACGGCTACACCGAGGCGGAGGCGTACGCACACAGCGGCGTCTCCTCTATGAACGGGATCACGGGTGAGGGGGAGACCATCACGGCGGACCACTTCCGCACCATCGCCACCCACGCACGCAAGCACGGACTGGGCAGGCTCACCTTCTGGTCCGTCAACCGTGACCGGCCGTGCGGCGTTCGCCCGTATCCGGCGGAGGACTCCTGCTCCGGGGTGACGCAGCAGCCCTGGCAGTACACACGCATCCTGGCGCAGCACGGGCGCTGAGCAGGGGCGCACCGGCGCTGAGCACGGGCGTCCGCCCGTCCGGGGCTGGGCTCAGATGCCGAAGGCGGGGGCGTAACGCACTGTGCCGCCCGGCAGTTCACCGCCGTCCAGGGAGAGCGCCAGGAAGGCCTCACGGGGCCATTCCTGTCCCGGCGGCGGTGAGATGCCGAAGTCCGGGCACGGGCTGAAGCCGAAGCGCGGGTAGTACGCGGGGTGGCCGAGCACGACGACCGTACGCTCGCCCGCTGCCCGTGCCGCCTCCAGCGCGGAACGGATGGCTGCACTGCCCGCGCCACGGCCCTGGTGTCCGGGCAGTACGGCGCAGGGCGCCAGCGCCAGAGCCGGGGCGTCGCCGACGTGGCAGCGGCTGAGCAGGGCGAAGCCCACCGGCACGGCCTCGGACCCGGGCTCACCGGACCTGGACTCGGCGGGCTCGCCGGACAACGCCACGCAGGAGAATCCGGGGAGCCACGCGTCCGGATCCTCCCGCAGCGCGTCGACGAGGTCGGCTTCGGCGGCGGTCTCGAAGGCGCCGAGATTGATGCGGCGTACAGCTGCGACGTCTCCGGGACGTTCGGCGCGGGTCGGCCATGGAGCGGCCGGGGGTTCACTCATGCGGCTCATGTTCGCGCCTCGCACGGCGATCGGCACACGCCTTTTCGCGGCCGCGGGCTTTCACGGGCGGTCCGGTCACGCGCGGCAGCCGGTCAGACGGGCTGGACGGCCTCGAGTTCCTCGGCCCCGGCAGCGGACTCGCCGTCCGCCCCGGGCCGCTCGCCGCTCGTGCGCGGCCTGCGCCGCAGTACGTACGCCGCCAGCGTGCCCGCCGCGAAGAGCGCCAGCACCGAGACCGCCGTCCCGAGCCAGGTGGCACCCAGCCAACGGCCGCCGAAATAGCCGAGACTCACGCTGTACGCAGCCCACGTGAGTCCTGCCAGAGCGGACCAGGGGACGAAGTCCTTGGCACGCCGGTGCGCCGCCCCCGCCGTGAGGCTGACGACCGAACGTCCTGCGGGTGCGAACCGGGCCAGCACCACCAGGGCGCCTCCGCCGCTCGCGAGCGCGTGTCCCAACTTCTCCTGGGCCGCTCTGAGATTGCGCGAACGGGCGAGTACACGGCCGAAGCGGCCGCCGCCGCGCCGGGCGAGGCGGTAGGCGACGAGGTCGCCCAGGACCGAGGCGGTCGCGGCGCACAGCACCAGGGCCACTATCTCCGGGAGATGAGGGGTCTCGACGGCCCGCCGGGCGTGGCCGGGCAGGTCCGCGGCGGTGGTGCCGGCGACGGCGGTCGCGGCGGTGACCACGAGCACACCGCTCGGCAGTACGGGCACGAAGACGTCCAGCAGGACCGATATCGCGATCACCCCGTAGATCCATGGGGATCCGGTCACAGACCCCAGGATGTCAAGCACCCTCGCCCCCCGTTCCTCCCCTTTTCGTTCCGCAGCCCCCGCGCATTCAACTGCCCCTGGGACAGCGTACGCCCGGGAGTTGCGGCAGGGGCGGCTGTGACGTGCGGGGACGATCTCAGGTGGGTCTCAGGTCGGTTACGGATCACCCGTGCGGTCTGCCGGTGCGAGCGGCTGGTGGAGAACCCGCTCGAGCCGGGAGCCGCTGCCCCTGCCCTGACCGGGCACGCCGCCCGGACTGTTGGCACCCTCGGGCACCGCATGTGCCTGTTCCAGCGCAAGGTCCGCCGAACGGCCGTGCAGCCGCAGCGACATCAGCTGATTGCCGAACCAAGGGCCGCCCGTGCGCTTCCACTTCACCGGCGGGCGTCCCGCGCGTCCGTGGCGGGCCATCGCGCGGCCCAGCCAGCGTCCGGCACGGCTCCAGCCGAAGCGGAAACCCGCACGCAGCGCTGCCGGGATGCTGTTGTGCATCGGTGAGCAAGTCAGTTGCAGGACACGGGAGTTCACCGTCTGCGGGAAGCGGGGCTCGCTGATGTACGCGTGGTGCACGTCCCCGGAGAGCACACATACCGTCGCGGGTGCCTTCCGTGAAGCAGCGACCTCGTGGATGAGTTCCGTCAGCGCGTCGAACGAACGCGGGTAGGCCGCCCAGTGCTCCAAGTCGGCGGCGCGCCGCATACGTTCGCCCAGGCGGGCCCAGCGCGGGCCGCGGGAACCACGGCACAGTGCGGCGTTCCACGACTCTGCGTCGTGGATCGCGGGCGGCAGCAGCCAGGGCAACGAGGTGCCGACCAGCAGGTGGTCGTATGCGCCCCGTTCACCTGCCGCGCCGTCTGCGGTGCCGCCCGGTGTGGCGTCCGGAGCGCCGGCCGCTGAGAGGCCCGCCGTGCCGCCCGGGGCGATGTGATCGTCCAGGCCGGTCAGCATCTGCTCGCGCAGCCACGCCATTTCCTTGTCGTCCAGGATCGCGCGCTGCTGTTCGTCCAGTACGCGTGCCGCCCGGGTGTCGACCATCACCAGACGCACCCTGCCGAGGTCGCGGCGGTAGCTCCAGCGCACCGTCTGGGGGTGGGTGTCCGCGTGGTCCGCGAACTCACGCAGCGCCGCCGTGCCGTCCTCTGCTGCGCGTACGGCGGCGAGGACCGGGTCCTCGGCGAGCTCACCCGGCGAGAGGTTGCCGAGGTGCTGGTACACCCAGTACGACGCCAGTCCGCTCAGTATGCGTTCGCGCCACCAGCCGGTCGCGCGCATCTCGCTGCGCCATGTCTCGCTGGTGTTCCAGTCGTCGATCACGTCGTGATCGTCGAAGATCATGCAGCTGGGCACGGTCGAGAGCAGCCAGCGGACCTCCGGGTCGAGCCAGGATTCGTCGTAGAGCTCCGTGTACTCCTCGAAGTTCGCGACCTGCTCCCACGGCGGTTCCGACAGGTCGCGTCTCTCGGCCAGCTTCGCCCTTACGGATTCGGAGGTCTCGTCCGCGTAGACCTGGTCGCCGAGGAGCAGCAGCACGTCCGGACGGTCGCCGCCCGCGATGGCGCGCTGGGCGAGGGCGTCGAGGGCGTCGGGACCGGCCGGGTCGTGGGAGCTGGCGGACGGACGGGAGGCCCAGCGGCAGGAGCCGAAGGCGACGTCGAGGGCTGTGGTGTCGGGTGCGGGCGTGCGGATCGTGCTCGGCGGGAGAGTCGAACCGGGCTCCGGCCAGGCCTGCGTGCCGTCGAGGAGCAGACGGTAGGAGGTCTCGGTGCCCGGTTCCAGGCCGACGACGGTGATCAGGGCGTAGTGATGGCCCGAGATCTGCCAGGTGCGGGCGGTGCCGCCGGCGCTTCCGGTGTCGCAGCGGACCTCCGCCTCGCACGGCCCGTCCGTTTCGATCCAGATCGTCGCCGTGTCCTCGTCGATGTAGCGCAGCAGCGGTCCCAGGCGCAGCCTGACCATGGAAGTTCTCCCTCCGTCGACCCGCACGCTACGGAACGACCGGGGTGATCGGCGAGTTTCCTGCGCCGAGAGCGCTGCTGTGTACTTATTCGTGATCCTTTGGAGCTGTGTTCCGTGACGGGAGCGCCGCTCCGCGAGGTCATTCCCGCTCCACAAAGAGAGCACTGCTCCGGAATCGCTCCGCTCCCGCGTGGGGAGGGGCGCATTCCGGAGCAGTGCTCCATGTCGTGAGCGGCGGTCTGCCCGTCAGCAGGCGCCCAGTGCCTCCGTCAGTGCGCTCTTCTCGGCCGCGTCCGCGGTCAGCTGGTGGGTGTCCTTCACCCAGATCCACATCCGCGCGTAGCTGCAGTGGAAGGATTCCTTCGGCGGCATCCATTCGGCCGGGTCCCGGTCGCTCTTCGACTGGTTCACGTTGTCCGTGACCGCGAGCAGCTGTGCGACGGCCAGGTCGTTGGCGAAGGCCCCGCGCTCTTCCTGCGTCCAGTCGCTCGCGCCGGAGGTCCAGGCCTCGGCGAGCGGCACCATGTGGTCGATGTCGACGTCCGAGGGGTTCGTCCAGGTCCCGTCGTCGTACGGGCTGGCCCAGCTGCCGCTCGTCGGATAGCAGTCGCTGCCTGTCTGGACGTCGGTGCCGTCACGCTTGAGCACCGTCTCGCGGGTGTCGCAGCCATCGCCCTGGTCGGACCAGTGCGGGAACTTCTAGGGGTCGTAACCGTCCATGGAACCCTCGGCCTGCTCGTTCAGGCCTTCCAGCATGGTCTTTGCCTCCGCCGCACTCGGCGGGGCCGGCGGTTCGGCCTGGGCGGGAGCGACACCGTTGACGAACAGCAGCAGCCCGGCAAAGGGCGCGGCGAGTGCGGTGATTATGACCGACTTGCGTCGACGCGCGTAGAGCTTGGTGCGTATGCGCTTCTGCATACGAACTCCCTCTGTGTGGGGGGATATTGCGAGGCATGCACCTCATGGGATCTGACGATGCCGACCTCACGTTGCCGGAAGGCAGGCTTCAGGTAACAGCGTGACGACGTGTTCACGTCACATCAAGACCTCGGTCACAACTGGCCGTTGTTCGTGGAGTGTGCGAACGGCCCGCTACGCCCCATCCGTTGCTGTGCGCCCCCTTCTGGGGTGGAGCGCGCCCTCGTGTCCGAAGTGGCGTCCCGTCCAGGGCGCGGCCGTGCCTGCGTACGGCTCTTCTCCGCCCGCGGCCCGGGCAGGGCGCCGGAGCGCTCGCCGCAGGCGCGGGGAGACCCTGAGAGTGGCGCTTGTCACTCCGCACGGGAGGCGCTGTCGAGCGCCGGATCCCTCCACTCGGCGCCGGTGCAGCATGCCGTGCGGGAGCAGATCGCGTAAGCGCCGCGGGTCGTCTAGCCTTGCGACCAGCAGAAGGGGAGTAGCTCTTCGCCGGACCGTCGACATACTGGGCGTCTGCCTGTCTGCGGCCACTGCCTTGCGGCGGTGCGTCGCCGGCCGGTGTCCCGCCCCGGCGCCCGGAGTGCGGCACCTCGAACCGGCGGCGAAACGCGGTCAGTTCGCAGTTGCGGCGCAGCGAGACCTTCGGCAAGCAGTGTCCGTCCTGTACGACGCTGCCGTGCCGAGGTATGCGCTGCGACGGCACGGCAGCCCTGGCCCAAGAGGAACACTCCGTGATCAGCTTCTCCGTCGCCGCCGTCGTGTTCGGCGTCGTCTTTCTCGCCGAACTGCCCGACAAGACAGCCCTCGCCGGGCTGATGCTGGGCACGCGGTACCGCGCTTCGTACGTCTTCGCCGGTGTCGCCGCCGCCTTCGTCCTGCACGTCGTGCTCGCGGTCGCCGCGGGCAGTGTGCTGACCCTGCTTCCGCACCGTCTCCTCCAGGCCGTGGTGGGTCTGCTCTTCCTCGGGGGTGCGGTGGCACTGCTGCTGAAGAAGGACGAGGGGGAGGGGGAGCAGGCCAAGGCGCCTGCCGATCAGTCCTTCTGGAAGGTGGCGTCCAGCGGTTTCATGCTCATCCTGGTCGCGGAGTTCGGTGATCTGACCCAGATCATGACCGCCAACCTCGCGGCACGCTATGACGATCCGCTCTCCGTCGGCCTGGGTGCGGTGCTGGCGCTGTGGGCGGTGGCGGCTCTCGGCATCCTCGGTGGACGTACGCTCATGCGGTTCGTGCCGCTGCGGCTGATCACGAGGGTCGCTGCCGTGCTGATGCTCGGCCTCGCCGCGTTCAGCCTGTACGAGGCCGTGGCGCCGTGACCGCAGGATCCCAGTGACCCGGCGGGCAACCGCGGGTACGGCTCCGGACCACCCAACGGATACGGCCACATCGCCTGTCGTGTCCGCACCGTCCCCCCGCGCCGTACGGCCACCCGGCGTGCGGCGCACGGCAGTTGGGAAACGCCTGGTGCCGGTGACTGTGAGCTACGACAACTTCGGTTGACCTACCCGCACATGGACCGCGTAAGGTGCACGGCTGGACAGTCACTGGCGATTCGGGTGTAGCGACCGCGCACGGGGCGCGGCGGCAAGCCCAGGGGAGGGGCCGGGATGACGGCACATAGATGCTGCCCGGAGTGCGGTGCCGAACTGACCACCGACGGGGGAGCTTTCTGTGGTTGCGTAGGCCCGTTCACGGCCGAGCACGTCGACCCGATGCACATACGCCCGTACGTGGACCTTCCGGAGCCCGGCGGCCCAGGGCCGTCCGCGCCGGACCTGGAGCCTTTCGCCCGCTGCGGCACGGGAGAGACGGCAGAGCTTCCCGTCCTGGTCCCGCCCGGGCAGTCACACGCCGCGGGGCGCGGCAGCGCGCAGGAGCTGTCCGCCTCGCGTGCCGGCGGGCACCGGCGTGCGAAGGGGCGCGGCGCGTCCGTACGGGAGGACGGCGGACGCAGGCGCCGCCCCGGAGTGGTCGCGTTGGCGGCAGCCGGTGTCGTCGCGGCGCTGGGCGCCGGGCTGTTGACGACCCAGGCACTCACGGACAGCGACTCCGGCGACGACCGGAGCCTCAGCAAGGACGACCGCGCGCTTCCGGACGTCCCCAGCGGCGGCCCGACCGAGGAACCGTCACGTACCGGGAAGCAGAAGCGCGACGACAAGCCCTCCGCCACGGCGTCGTCCCGTGCCGGTTCCACTTCCCCACGGGCCGACCGCGACAGCGACGGGCGTACGGGACGTGAGGCCGTTTCGCCGAGCGTGCCCTCCTCCGCGCCGGACCGCTCCAGCGGCTCCAGCAGCGCCGACGGCGACCGTGACGGTGACCGGGGCCGGTACCCGCAGCACCCGCCGCGGCCACCCTCGGATGACTCGGAGGACTCGGAAACGCCGAGTGGCCCGACGCTGCGCGCCGGCGATACGGGCGAGGAGGTCGCCGAGCTGCAGCGCCGCCTCAAGCAGGCCGGTGCTCTGGAGCAGGGCGCGCCCGAGGACGGGGTCTACTCGGAGGACGTGCAGCGTGCGGTCGCCCGGTACCAAGGGCGCAACCATGTGCGCGGTGACGACTTCGGCGAGTACGGACCGTCCACCCGACGTGCTCTGGAGTCCCAGACCGCGGGCTGACGCGGAAGACGGCGGAAGACGGCGGAAGAAGTGGGCGTGGTCCTGGACTGGCGCGACGGCGGACCTCTTTGTATCGTGAAGAAACAAAGTGGTTCCGCCCGTTCCCCCTGGGCTTGACGGCCCCGGGGGACCCCCAACCTGACGGATGGGCGTCCCTGACCGGCGGGCGGAGCCACCTTGGTCCTTCTGCACCATCAGCACGACCAGGGAGCGCGCCCGTCATGCCGACACCGCAACCGACCCTCACCGCCCGAGGACTGCTGCTCGACATGGACGGCACCCTGGTCGACTCCGACGCCGTCGTCGAACGGGTCTGGAGCGACTGGGCCTCCTCGAAGGGCGTGAACCCCGCCGAGGTGCTGAAGATCGCACACGGCCGGCAGGGTCACCTGACGATGGCCGACGTCTTCCCCGACCGCCCCATGGAGGTCAACCACGAGGAGAACCGTGCCCTCCTGGCACGCGAGACCCGCGAGCTGGAGGGCATCGTCCCGGTCGGGGGAGCCGCCGGCTTCATGGCCGCCGTCGAGCACGTACCGCACGCCCTGGTGACCTCGGCGGACACCGGCCTGGCCACGGCACGTATGCGCGCGGCGGGCGTACGCATGCCGGACATCTGCATCACGGCGGAGTCCGTGAGCGCGAGCAAGCCCGACCCGGAGGGTTTCCTCAAAGGCGCGGCCGAACTCGGTCTCGCCCCCGACGAATGCCTGGCCTTCGAGGACTCGGGGGCGGGCATCGCCGCTGCCCGTGCGGCGGGCATGCGGGTCGTGGGGGTCGGTGACCGCGCGGCGGCGTACGGGCCCTCTGCGCACGTGAGTGACCTGACGCGGCTGAGCGTCGAGCGCTTGGCGGACGGCGGGATCCGCATCCACTTCAGCGACGGAGAAGGCTAGCCGGACAGCAAGGAGGGCCCGGTCCCAGATGGACCGGGGTCGGGTCACAGCCTTGTGTGCCTGTGCCTGTGCCTGTGCCTGTGCCCGTGCGGTGTCTGTCAGTCCGTCGGCGGGAGACCGACGAAGCCCCGCGTGGGGCCGTCGTGCTCAGGTTCGGGGGCGCTCTCCGGGACGTGTTCGGCGATAGCGGCAAGGACTTCCGCCGTCCTGTCCGTGCGCGTCGCGGGATCGGCTTCGTCGTAGACGCGCCACTCGCCGGACGGGGTCTCGGGATCGATCGGGGCCACAACACCCGGGATGCCCAGCGACTGCATCACCCTGTCCACGCGCCGTGCCTCGTCCGCCGTCATGGCCTCACCCTTCTCCGTCGGTTCTGCCGTCGGTCAACTCCAGCGTAGGGCGACCCGGAGCGGGTGTCGGCCCCATAGGTCCAGACAGTCGTCTGGCTGTCCATGCCGGCGCGACTGGCCGAGGTGGTGCGCGGCGCATGACCGGAACCGAGTTAGCTTGCGAGACCGGACCTGAACCGGAAGGAGACCTCGCCATGGCGGCACAGCCGAAGGTGTCCCCGGAGGAGTGGGAAGCCGCGCGACAGCAACTCCTCGTCAAGGAGAAGGACTTCACCCATGCCCGTGACGCGTTGGCCGCCGAGCGTCGGCGGATGCCGTGGCTGGCCGTGGAGAAGCAGTACGAGTTCGACGGACCGAGGGGCAAGTCGAGCCTGCTCGACCTTTTCGAGGGCCGACGTCAGCTGATCGTCTACCGCGCCTTCTTCGAACCCGGCGTGTTCGGCTGGCCTGATCACGCCTGCCAAGGCTGCTCCATGCTCGCCGACCAAGTCGCCCATGTCGCCCATCTGAACGCCCGCGACACCACCCTCGTCTTCGCCTCGCGCGCGCCGCAGTCGGACATCGAGCGTGTGAAGGCGCGGATGGGCTGGGAGATGCCCTGGTACACCATGACCGACGGCTTCGACGCCGACTTCGGCGTGGACGAATGGCACGGCACGAACGCGTTCATCCGCGACGGCGACAACGTGTTCCGTACCTACTTCATCAACAACCGCGGCGACGAAGCCATGGGGAGTACCTGGAACTACCTCGACATGACCGCGCTCGGACGCCAGGAGGACTGGGAGGACTCGCCCGAGGGCTACCCCCAGACGCCACCGTACGAATGGTGGAACTGGCACGACGAATACGGCGACACCAAGCCGTCCCAGTGACCGACCACGATCGGATGGTCCGGACGAGACGGGCTAGGCGTCGCGCTTCGGGCCCTCCTGCTGCACCACCTCGAAGGACCACAGGGTTGAGCCCGTAGAGGCGGGCGCGGGGCGCTCTGCCTTGGCTTCCGTGGCACCGGTGTCTTCCGAGGAGGTCTCCGCGGCCTTGCCGTCGCCGCCGTGTGCGCGCTTGCCGGAGCCCGACATCCACGCCTGGAAGTCCTCCTCGCTGCGCCACCGCGTGTAGACGAGGTACTGGTCGGTCCCCTCCAGGGGGCGCAGCAGTTCGAACCACTCGAAGCCGTCCGACCTCTCGACGGAACCGGCGCGGGCGCCGAAGCGCTTCTCCAGCACCTCACGCTGATCGTCGGGGACGGTGAGGGCGTTGATCTTCACGATGCTCATGGCTCCCATCGTGCCGCACCGCACCCGGGGTCTTCCCGGCGCCCGCCCCGTCCGGCGGGGACGGTGGCAGTACGAAGGCCACCGGTGCCTCGAAGGCCGCGCGGCGCGTGGCGCGGCGCAGTGCGCGCAGTACGGGGCCGCCGAGGGTGAGGACGAGGACCACGGTCAGGGTGGCGCGTGGTACGTCCCAGCCGAGGGAGGTGGCCAGTACGTACGCGGCGTAGCGTGCGAGGTTCTCGGGCAGCGGGTCTCCGGGGACGAAGGAGATGCCGGAGCCGAGGCCGGCGATGTACGGCCAGCCCTGGAGGTTCATCACCAGGCCGTACAGCAGGGCCGCAAGCGCACCGTAGGCCGCCAGCAGCAGCAACTCCCGCCGTCCGCGGAGGCGTTCGGGGCCAGGCAGCAGCCCGGCACCCATGGCGACCCAGCCCATGCTGAGCATCTGGAACGGCATCCACGGCCCCGCACCACCCGTGAGCAGGGCGCTGGCGAACATCGACAGAGCGCCCAGTACGAAGCCGAAGCCGGGTCCGAGTACGCGGCCCGAGAGCACGATGAGGAAGAACATCGGTTCCAGCCCGGCGGTTCCGGCACCGAGCGGTCGCAGTGCAGCGCCCGCCGCGGCGAGAACGCCCAGCATCGCGACGGCTTTCGCGTCCATCCCGGCGTCGGCGATCGTCGCGACGACGACGGCCAGCAGCAGAGGCAGCAACGCGGCGAAAAGCCATGGCGCGTCCCGCGAGTGGGCCAGGCCCGATGTGGAATCGGCGAGGAGGGGCCAGCCGAAGGCGACGACGCCGCTGGCGCTGGTCAGTGCGAGAGCGGCGACGGAGCGCGGGCCGAGGCGCAGGGCGCGTGGAGCGGGAAGGGTCGGCCGGGTGAGCGGGGGGCTGGTCATTGCGGCGCCCCATCGTCCTGAGCCCTGTCGTCCTGGGCTGTCGGGCCGCTCCTCTCCCGTACGGCACGCAGTCCCGCACGCACTTGGGGGACGGTAAGCCAGCGTCCCGGTGCCAGCACCTTGGCGACCTGGGGGGCGAACGCGGGGGAGGAGGTGACCACTTGAGCGGTCGGGCCGTCGGCGACGATCTCACCCTGGGCGAGTATGACGACCCGGTTGGCCAGTTCAGCCGCGAGTTCCACGTCGTGCGTGGCCAGGACGACCGCGTGGCCTTGGTCGGCAAGTGTGCGGAGGATGCCGATGAGCCGGGACTTGGCCGCGTAGTCGAGGCCGCGGGTCGGTTCGTCGAGAAGGATCAGGGGCGGCCGTGAGGTGAGGACGACGGCGAGGGCGAGTGCCAGCCGCTGTCCCTCCGAAAGGTCGCGCGGATGGGTGCCGTCGCTCACGCCGGGGAGCAGCGCGGCGACCAGATCACGGCAGGTGCCCTCCTCCGCGTCCGCGTCGGTGTCGGCGGCTGCGCACTCGGCGGCAACGGTGTCCGCGTACAGCAGGTCGCGTGGCTCCTGCGGGACGAGGCCCACGTGCCGCAGGAGTTGGCCGGGCCTTGTGCGGGAGGGGGCGAGGCGGTCGTCGCCACCGACCGTGACGCTCCCGGCAGTTGGCGTGTGCAAGCCCACCAGGGTGCCCAGCAGCGTGGACTTGCCCGCCCCGTTGCGGCCCATCAGGGCGACGGTCTCGCCGGAGCGCAGCGTGAAGTCCACCTCGTGGAGTGCGGTGACGGCGCCGCGGTTGAGGGTCAGTCCGGAGATGTGGGCGAGCGATCGCGCGTGCGGGCGGCCGGGGTCCTTCTCCGTGCGTTCCGTGATTTCCGTGCGTTCGCCGCCTGTACGGATCGAGGATGCGCGCGGTGCGCTCTCGCTCTTCCCGTACGGATCGCCGGGCCGGGGTGCCGGGAGGAGCGCGGCACGTATGCGGGAGCGGAGCCGGGAGTGTGAACCGGCGCCGGGGCGTGGGGCGTTGGCATCCGGGCCCGGAGGCTGCGGGGACCGGTCGTGCTGGTCCTCTAGTGCTTCCGTATGCGCGCCCGCCGCCGCAGCGGTGTCCGCGTGCGGCGCCTGAGCCAGCTCCTCCCGCAGCGGGCCGGCCCTGCGGCGGGCGTCACGCACGGACAGCGGCAGCGGGGACCAGCCCGCAAGCCGGCCGAGGGCGACGACTGGCGGACGTACGGGCGAGAGGGCCATCAGCTCGGCGGGATCGCCCAGTTGGGCCGGCGCACCGGGCTCCGGCAGCAGCAGCACCTGGTCGGCGTACTGCACGACACGCTCCAGCCGGTGTTCGGCCATCAGCACTGTCGTACCCAGGTCGTGCACCAGCCGTTGCAGCACCGCGAGCACCTCCTCGGCGGCGGCCGGGTCCAGTGCCGAGGTCGGCTCGTCGAGGACCAGCACCTGCGGGTGGGGTGTGAGCACCGAGCCGATCGCGACGCGCTGTTGCTGCCCGCCGGAGAGGGTCGCGATGGGGCGGTCGCGCAGTTCGTTGAGGCCGAGCAGGTCGAGGGTCTCCTCCACGCGGCGGCGCATCGTGCCGGGGGGCAGGCCCAACGACTCCATGCCGTAGGCGAGTTCGTCCTCCACGGTGTCGGTGACGAAGTGGGCGAGCGGGTCCTGGCCCACGGTGCCGACGACGTCGGCCAGTTCGCGTGGCTTGTGTGTACGGGTGTCGCGCCCCGCGACCGTGACGCGGCCGTGCAGTGTGCCGCCGGTGAAGTGCGGTACGAGACCGGAGACCGTACCGAGCAGAGTCGACTTGCCGACACCCGACGGGCCGACCAGCAGGCACAGTTCGCCCTCGGGGATCTCCAG
>DATMEI010000145.1:0-4804 GCA_035556995.1 Streptomyces sp. | reverse complement strand
GGTGCCGGGGGCCGGTTCGCCGCCCGGCCCGCGGATCGGCGATGATGGAGAAGGAGCTACAGCCAGGACGCTGCTGGTCCGGGCACCAACTCCCCACCCGCCCCCGGATGCAACAACGCGGAACAACGCAGGTGAGAGAGTCCGAATGCGATTTCTGAACGATCAGCAGCCCCAGTACGACCTGACGTACGACGACGTCTTCATGGTGCCCGGCCGCTCCGCGGTCGGCTCCCGGCAGGACGTGGACCTGGCGTCACCCGACGGCAGCGGCACCACCATTCCGCTGGTGGTCGCCAACATGACCGCGATCGCCGGGCGCCGCATGGCCGAGACCGTCGCACGCCGCGGCGGACTCGTCGTCATCCCGCAGGACATCCCGCTCGACGTCGTCACCGACGTGACCGCCTGGGTCAAGCAGCGGCATCTCGTGCTGGACACCCCCATCACACTGGCGCCTTCCCAGACGGCCGCCGACGCGCTGTCGCTGCTGCCCAAGCGGGCGCACGGCGCGGGCGTCGTGATCTCCGACGGGCGGCCCGTCGGCGTCGTCACCGAATCCGACCTGACGGGTGTGGACCGCTTCACGCAGCTGTCGGAGGTCATGTCCCGCGACCTGCTCGTGCTCAAGGCTGACGTGGACCCCAGCGAGGCGTTCGCCCAGCTGGACGCCGCACACCGCAAGCTCGCCCCGGCCGTGGACGGCGACGGCCGCCTCGCCGGCATTCTGACCCGGAAGGGCGCGCTGCGCGCCACGCTCTACACCCCGGCCACCGACGGGGCCGGACGCCTGCGCGTCGCCGCCGCGGTCGGCATCAACGGCAACGTGGCCGGCAAGGCGCGCGCGCTGCTGGACGCAGGGGTCGACACCCTCGTCGTGGACACCGCGCACGGCCACCAGGAGAGCATGATCGACGCCGTGCGGGCGGTGCGTGCGCTCGACCCCCGGGTGCCCGTCGTCGCAGGGAACGTCGTCGCCGCCGACGGCGTCCGCGACCTGATCGAGGCCGGTGCCGACATCGTCAAGGTCGGCGTCGGACCGGGCGCCATGTGCACCACGCGGATGATGACCGGCGTCGGCCGCCCCCAGTTCTCCGCCGTCATGGAGTGCGCGGCAGAGGCGCACAAGTACGGCAAGCACGTGTGGGCCGACGGCGGGGTGCGGCATCCGCGCGACGTCGCCATGGCGCTGGCCGCCGGCGCGTCCAACGTCATGATCGGGTCCTGGTTCGCCGGTACGTACGAGTCGCCGGGCGACCTGCAGCAGACCGCCGACGGGCGTACGTACAAGGAGTCCTACGGCATGGCCTCGGCCCGTGCAGTGCGCAACCGCACCAGCGAGGAATCGGCCTACGACCGTGCCCGCAAGACCCTGTTCGAGGAGGGCATCTCCACGTCGCGGATGTTCATCGACCCGGTACGTCCGGGTGTCGAGGACGTCATCGACGCGATCATCGCGGGCGTCCGCTCCTCATGCACGTACGCAGGCGCCCGCTCCCTGACGGAGTTCGCGGAGAAGGCGGTCGTGGGCGTGCAGAGCGCGGCGGGCTACGCGGAGGGCGAACCGCTCCACGCCAGCTGGTGACCGGCGCGCGGGGGCCTGTCTGCCCGCGCTTGGACTCGCCAGGGGACTCCGTGGTCCCCTCGACCGTGGTGCTCCGCGGCCTGGCGGCGCCGGACGTGCGCCGCGGGCCACCCCGCGGGCCTTCGGGCCCTGGCCCGGCGGAGGGGCCCGGCGGCGCCCACGCGGCCCGGTTTCGTGCTGAGCCGAATCGCTTCCCGGCGCCCACACTCCGTGCTGCGATGCCCGCATGACCACTCCAGGCAGCACCTTCACCCGCGCCGACCACAGCGGCACCGGCCCCGGTGCCATCACCCCCGACGGCTGCTCGGTTCAGATGTACTCCCGCCTGCCCGACAACGGCGAGACCGAGATCATCGCCGCCGCCGTACCGCCCGGCGCCACACTCCTCGAACTCGGCGCCGGCGCGGGCCGGATGACCCGCCCTCTGCTCGCCCGCGGGTTCCACGTCACCGCGCTCGACGAGTCCCCCCAGATGCTCGAGATGATCCAGGGCTCGGGCGCGCCCACCGTACGCGCCGCCATCGAGGACCTCGACCTTCAGCGGCGCTTCGACGTGGTGACCCTGACCTCCTTCCTCGTCAACACCGCGGACGACGCTCTGCGGCCCCGCCTGCTGCGCGCCTGCGCACGGCACGTCGAACCGGAGGGCTGCGTACTCATCCAGCGCGAACCAGACGACCGTCACGAGAAGTTGAAGCCGGGCGTCGCCTGGAGCAGAGGCGGAATGACCATCTCGGTCGTCTCGATCGAGCCCGCGGGGGAGGGGGTCTCGAGGACGTGCATCGGCTACGACTTCGAGGACGCGCAGTGGACCCAGACCTTCTACTCGCAGCTCCTGAAGACACCCCGCTTCGAGGCCGCGCTGGCCGAGGCCGGTCTCACCGTGGACGCCTATCTCACCGATGACCGCTCCTGGGTACGGGCCCGCCTCCAGGCCGAGGCCCAGGCCCCGGAGTAGGTTCCGGGCGCCGCCCCCGAACCCCGTCCTGAACGAATCCCCGCCGAGAGCTTCCCGTACGCAACGGATCGCCGTACATGCGCAAGGAAGTCCCGTTACCCGGCGCGGTCTCCGGCTCGTAGGGTCGTGCGCTGTAGCTGATCAACAGCAAGGAGACCGCTGCCGTGTTGGACCAGGGCGCAGGCCCGCCCGCCCCCGAGAACTCCCACCCGAAGTCCGGCACCGCAGCGCGGCTGCTGCGCCGCAAGCCGGTCGAGCAGCTGGTCGCCCAGAGCGGACACGGCGAGGGCGGCGACCTGCGCCGCAGTCTCGGCCTGTGGCAGCTGACCATGATCAGCATCGGTGCGACGCTGGGCACCGGCATCTTCGTCGTACTCGGCGAAGCCGTCCCCGACGCGGGCCCCGCCGTCATCCTCTCCTTCGTGATCGCCGGGCTGACCGCGCTGTTCTCCGCTCTGTCCTACGCCGAGCTGGCGGGCACCATCCCCGTCGCCGGGTCCTCCTACTCCTACGCCTACGCCACCATGGGCGAACTGGTCGCCTGGGTGTGCGGCTGGTGTCTGCTGCTGGAGTACGGCGTATCGGTGGCGGCAGTCGCCGTCGGCTGGGGCCAGTACATCGACGAACTCCTCAGCGGAACCCTCGGGTTGAGCCTCCCGCAGGCCCTGTCCGCGCCGCCGGGGGAGGGCGGAGTCTTCAACGTCCCCGCGCTGCTCGTCGTGATGCTCGCCATGGTCTTCCTGCTGGGCGGCGCGAAGGAGAGCGCACGTGCCAACACCGTGATGGTGGTGGTGAAGGTCCTGGCGCTGCTGCTCTTCTGCGGCGTCGCCTCCGCCGGCCTGCGGGCAGGCAACTACGAGCCCTTCATGCCGCTGGGCATGGCGGGCGTGAGCGCCGCCGGCGCCACCCTCTTCTTCTCCTACATCGGCTTCGACGCCGCCTCCACGGCCGGCGAGGAGGCCAAGGACCCGCAACGTGACATGCCGCGCGCCATCCTTCTCTCACTCGCGCTGGTCACCGCGCTCTACTGCCTCGTCGCCGCCGTCGCGGTGGGCGCCGAGCCCTGGCAGAAGTTCGAGGGAAGCGAGGCGGCCCTCGCCGGGATCCTGCACAACGTCACCGGGCAGGGGTTCTGGCCGGTGCTGCTCGCCTTCGGCGCCGTCGTCGCCATCGCGTCGGTCGTGCTGACCGTGCTGTACGGGCAGACCCGCATCCTCTTCGCGATGTCACGGGACGGCCTGGTGCCGCGGATCTTCTCCAAGGTCGACCCGCGCAGCGGGTCCCCGCGTGCCAACACCGTCATCGTCTCGCTCTTCTGCGGCGGGCTGGCCGCGGTCGTACCGCTCGGCCGTCTCGCCGACGCCACCAGCATCGGCACCCTCTTCGCCTTCGGCCTCGTCAACATCGCCGTACTCGTACTGCGCCGCACACGGCCCACGATGAGGCGGACGTTCAAGGTGCCCGCCTCGCCGCTCGTGCCCGTGGTCGGAGTCGCGCTGTGCCTGTGGATGATGTTCAGCCTCGACGCCGTCACCTGGGTGGTCTTCGGCATCTGGATGGCGGTGGGCACTGTGGTCTACTTCGCGTACGGAATGCGCCGCTCCAGGCTGCAGACCGCGCAGAACACCCCACCGGACACAGCGAGCACGGAAGAGTGACCCACCCGCAGTGCCTCTGAACGAACTCGACGAACGCATCGTCCACGTCCTCGCCGAGGACGCCCGCCGCTCCTACTCCGACATCGGCGCCGAGGTCGGCCTCTCGGCCCCCGCCGTCAAACGGCGCGTCGACCGCCTCCGGGAGCAGGGCGCCATCACCGGCTTCACCGTGCGCGTCGACCCGGCGGCGCTCGGCTGGGAGACGGAGGGCTACATCGAGATGTACTGCCGCTCGAAGACGGCCCCCGAGGACATCCGGCGGGCGCTGGCCCGCTATCCGGAAGTCGCCTCCGCCTCCACCGTCACCGGTGACGCCGACGCGGTCGTCCAGGTCTTCGCCGCCGACATGCGCCACTTCGAGCAGGTGCTGGAGCGCATCGCGGGGGAGGCGTTCGTGGAGCGCACGAAGTCCGTACTGGTCCTCTCACCCCTGCTCCGCCGCTACACGGCGGGCGCCCCGCGCTGAGCGCGGGCCCGGGGCCCCGGGCCGGACGAACGGGGGTTTCCCGACGCCGTTCGGGCACGTCGTGGACGGGCTCCGTCCGGCTTTTACCGCCGGCCCGAGACCGGGGCGCCCGGCCACCTGCTGCGCAACGAATCGCCGCG
>DATMEI010000144.1:0-2323 GCA_035556995.1 Streptomyces sp. | reverse complement strand
CAGGCGGAGAACGTCACCCCTCAGTGACCTGAGTCGCACCACCCAAGGAGCCCCCGCCGGCATTGCCGGCGGGGGCTCCTGCCTTTGTCCTGCCTGTCCTGCCTGTCCTGTCTCCGTACGCGGCGCCGGCTCAGGTCTGTTCGTAACCGCCGATGACGGCGACCTTCTCCGCTGAGGCCGAGTGCTCGTCGAAGTGCTGGCCGAGCCACTCGTCGACGAGAGTGCGGGCCAGCTCCAGTCCGATCACGCGCTGGCCGAAGCAGAGCACTTGGGCGTTGTTGCTGAGCACGGAGCGGCGCACCGAGTAGCTGTCGTGAGCGGTGACCGCGCGGATACCCGGAACCTTGTTGGCGCTGATGGCCACGCCCAGGCCCGTACCGCAGATGAGCAGTGCACGGTCGGCGCCGCCTTCGGCGACACGACGGGCTGCCTCGACGGCCACATGGGGATACGCAGTGTGCTCGTCGGTGCCGACGCCGACGTCCGAGACCTCGGCCACCCGCGGGTCGGCGGCGAGGTCACGCTTGATGGCCTCCTTGTAGTCCAGGCCCGCGTCGTCGCAGCCGACGATGACGCGCAGCGGCCGGTGGTCCGGCAGCCGGGGTGTCGGGGTGGTGTCCATATGGCGTGTGCTCCTCTTGCTCACTTCCAGCTGCTTCTGCTGCTCCTGCTGCTGCTCCTGCTCCTGCTCCTGCTCCTGCTCCTGCTGCACCACTTGCTGCTCTGCGCCTGCGAGTTACTGCACGGAGTCGGTCCCGGCGGTCGCACGCAAGCCGGCGAGCACGGCGTCGAGCACAGCGGCCAGCGAGACCGCGCCGGGATCCGGCGTGCCGACGCTGCGTTCGGCGAGGGGACGGGCCCGGCCCAGGCGCGGGCGCATCCGGGCGGTGGCCTCGGCGGCGGTACGTGCTTCGGTGACCGCTGACGCGAAGGCACGGCCGGGGGGCGTTCCCGCGCCGGTCTCCCTGGTGAACGCCGTCACGAACGGCTGGAGCACGTCGACCAGGGTCTTGTCGCCGGGCGCCGCCTTGCCGAGCGAGGTGACCGCGCCGAGCGCCGACTCGGCCGCCGTCGCGAACTCCTCCGGTCCGGGCGCCCGTTCAGCGGGCAGGCCGGTGCCGAAGGCGCGCAGCCCGGCACCCCACAGTGCGCCGGAGGTGCCGCCCGCCTCGGCCGCCCAGGCGTCGCCCGCGGCGGCGAACAGGGCTGCGGGAGCGGCCTGTTCGGCATGGACGCGTTCCGCCGCGGCGAGCGCGGCGTCGACGCCGTTGCACATGCCGCGTCCGTGGTCGCCGTCTCCGGCGACGGCGTCGAGCCGTCCGAGGTGTTCCTCCTGTTCGTGCAGCACGGTGTGTGCCGCGCGCAGGGCCCGTACTGCGGCGGCCGCGGTCTCCGTCGCGGCACCGCCAGCCGTGGGAAGGGGGGCGCGCGGAGCCGCAGTTGATGCCGGGGCGGACTGCTGTACGGGGCGGGCCACCGGCCGGGCCAGCGGTCCGCGGCGGTAGGCGGGTGTGTCCGCCGGGGCCGACCACAGCCGCTCCAGTTCCTCGTCGAGCCATGTGAGGGTGAGGGAACATCCCTCCATGTCGAGGCTGGTGACGAGTTCGCCGACCTCGGGGCGTACGGGCCGCAGCCCCGCCTCGGCCAGCATTCGTGAGACGGCGCCCCACAGCACGTACAGCTCCTCGTACTTCGTGGCGCCGAGGCCGTTGAGCAGAACGGCCACGCGGCCGTCCACGGCACCGGCGGGACGCTCGGCCAGCAGGCCGTCGACGAGGGTGCGGGCCAGCTCGTCTGCGGTGCCCAACTCGCTCTCGCTGACGCCCGGTTCACCGTGGATGCCGAGCCCGAGGCCGAGCTTTCCGTCGGGCACGGAGAACAGCGGGCTGTCCTGTCCGGGCAGTGTGCAGCCGTCGAAGGCCACGCCGAGCGTGCGCGTACGGGCGTCGGCGTGCTCCGCGACGCGGACGACTTCCGCCAGGTCCGCGCCTTCCTCGGCGGCGGCGGACGCACACTTGAAGACGACGAAGCCCCCGGCGATGCCCCTGCGCAGCGACCGGTCCGCGGCCGGGGCGCTGGCTATGTCGTCGGTGACGGCGAAGCACCGGGCCGGTATGCCCTCGTCCGTCAACTGCCGGGCGGCGAGGCCGAAGTTGAGTACGTCTCCGGCGTAGTTCCCGAAGAGGAAGAGGACTCCCTCGCCGGTCTCCGCCTCGACAGCGACCGAGTGTGCCTGGGCGGCGGAGGGCGAGGTGAAGACGTTCCCGATGACCGAGCCGTCGGCGAAGCCGGGACCGACCACGCCGCAGAAGGCCGGGTAGTG
>DATMEI010000143.1:0-17163 GCA_035556995.1 Streptomyces sp. | reverse complement strand
CGTCCGCCGCGGGACGTAGTCCCCTCGCCCGATGCACGTCCCTCCCCGAACTGGGATAACGGAGTCATGGACGACCTTCTCATCGGCTCCTCCCGCACCGGCTCCTACCTCGCCCGCATCGGCGCGGAGCGCCCGGCACGGGCCGACGCGGGCGAGCTGCGCGAACTGCACCGCCGGCACCTGCTCACGGTCCCCTTCGAGAACCTCAGCGTGCACATGGGTGAGGACATCGTGCTGGAGGCTGGAGCGCTGACCCGCAAGGTCGCCGAAGACCGCCGCGGAGGCTTCTGCTACGAACTCAACGGCGCTTTCGCCGCGTTGCTCAGCGCACTCGGATATCCGGTGACGCTGTTCGCGGCGCGGGTCTTCGGGGACGGCGTGCCGGGGCCGCTCTTCGACCACCTCGCGCTGCGTGTGGAGACACCACAACCCTGGCTGGTGGACGTCGGTTTCGGACGGCACAGCGAGTATCCGCTGCGTCTGGACCGGCGCGACGAACAGTCCGACCCCGGCGGTGTCTTCCGCATCGAGGAGACCCCGCAGGGCGACCTGGACGTGCACCGGGACGGCGTCCCGCAGTACCGGCTCGAACAACGCCCGCGCACGCTCGCCGACTTCGAGCTGGGCTGCTGGTGGAACCGCACCTCGCCCAAGTCCCACTTCACCCGGTCGCTGGTGTGCTCCCTGCTCACCGAGACGGGCCGGATCACCTTGAGCGGCCGCACCCTGACCGTCACCGACGCCGGGGACCGGCACGAGGAAGAGCTTCCCGAGGACGCCGTACTCGCCGCCTACCGCGAGCACTTCGGGATCACCCTGGACGCCGTCCCCCAGCTCAGGGCCGCGCGGACCGTCTAGCGCGTGCTTTCAGAACATGCCCTGGGTGTGGTCCCCACCCCGCGTGTTCCCGGCCGGCCAGCGGCCGGTCGTCAGGAAGGTCTCGATCGTCCGGGAGTACGGCGCGATGTCCAGGCCCTGTCCGGCGAGCCACGCGTCGGAGTAGTACTTGTCCAGGTAGCGGTCGCCGTGGTCGCAGATCAGCGTGACGACGCTGCCGGTCTCTTCCCGCCCGACCATCTCGGCGACGATCTTGAGTGCGCTCCACAGCCCGGTTCCGGTGGAGCCTCCGGCGCGCCTGCCTATGGCCTGCTCCAGCGCCCGTACGGCTGCGATGCTCGCCGCGTCCGGCACCTTCATCATCCGGTCGATCGCGCCCGGCAGGAAACTCGGCTCCATGCGGGGACGGCCGATGCCCTCGATGCGTGAACTGCTGTCGCTGGACGCTTCGTTGTCGCCGCCGACCCATCCGTCGAAGAAGCAGGAGTTCTCCGGGTCCGGCACGCAGACGCGGGTGTCGTACTGCATGTAGCGGATGTAGCGGGCAATGGTGGCGGAGGTTCCCCCGGTGCCCGCGGTGGCCACGATCCAGGCGGGTTCGGGGAAGCGTTCGAGGCGCATCTGCTCGTACACGGATTCCGCGATGTTGTTGTTGCCGCGCCAGTCGGTTGCCCGCTCGGCGTAGGTGAACTGGTCCATGTAATGGCCGCCGGTCTCCGCCGCGAGGGCGGCGGAGACCTCGTACACCGTCCGCGGGTCGTCCACGAGATGGCACCGCCCGCCATGGAACTCGATGAGCCGGGTCTTCTCACGGCTTGTCGTGCGCGGCATCACCGCGATGAAGGGGATGCCGATCAGCTTGGCGAAGTAGGCCTCGCTCACCGCGGTGGACCCGGAGGACGCCTCGATCACCGGTCTGCCCGGACGGATCCAGCCGTTGCACAGCCCGTACAGGAACAGCGAGCGTGCCAGCCGGTGCTTGAGGCTGCCGGTGGGATGGGTCGATTCGTCCTTGAGGTACAGGTCGATGCCCCATTCCTCGGGCAAGGGAAAGGCCAGCAGGTGCGTGTCGGCGCTGCGGTTGTTGTCGGCGTGCACCTTCCGGACGGCTTCCTTGAGCCAGGAACGGTAGTGCGCGTCACTGCGGTCGACATCGACGGTGACGGCGGCCTCGCCGCGGGGAGGGGTGCCCGCCTCGACGGCGGCGGCTTGTGCGTGTTCCGGGACGGGACCGGGATCGGTGGTGCTCACAGGCCCGATCATAGGAGGGCCCTCTGGTGCAGCCCGCAGCTTGCGTGCACACTTCACAGAGGGTATATGGCGGTCGGTTGGGGGCACCCATTCTGCTGGGGACTGGTGGGAGGTAACCGTGGCGGAGGCGGAGTACGACGCGGGCGGGGTCCGGATACGTCGGATGATGCGCTCACTCACTCGTGCGGGGCATGTCCAGGTACGGGACGGTCAGCTGGTGCTGATGACGAGCTACGGCAGCGAGATCGACAGCGCTCCTGTGGACAAGGTGCGCATCAGCGGTTACGGCCTGCCGGACAGCGCTCTGGCGACGATCAGCGGCACGCGCTACGTGCTGCAGTTCGCCCTCGGCCGGCGGGAGGGGCTGCTCAGCGCGGTGCGTACAGCCCGCGCGAAGGCCGCCGCCGAGCGGGGGGTGCTCGGGGCCTGAAGGCCCGGGGAAAGAGCGTTGTGCGAGCCGGTCCGGTCACCGCACTCCGCTCGCGTTGCGGGCCGGTGGGTACCGGCTCATTCTGGGCCTGTGTCCTTCATCACATGCATCTCGCACTTCGCTCTCCTGCCTCTGAAGCGGGAGCTGCTGTCGTGACCGGCCGCACCACGGCACGGTCGCGTACTCACTGCGCGGTCGAGTTCCAGGCGCTGCCCTCACGCATCGGCCAGGTGCGCCGCATCGTCACCGCGCAGCTGCGCCACTGGCGGCTGGATCCGCTGATCGACGCGGCTGCCCTGGGTGTCACCGAGCTCCTCACGAACGTCCACCGGCATACCGGAGCGGACAAGCACTGCACCGTCGAGATCGTCTTCCTGCGGGACCGGCTGACCGTCTCCGTGCGGGATCACGATCCCCGGCTTCCGCGCGTACGGTCCGCGGAGTCGACGGCGACCAACGGCCGTGGGCTGGCCCTCATCGCGGCTGTCAGCGACACCTGGGGCATGCGTGCCCAGAACGACGGCTCGGGGAAGGTCGTCTGGTTCACACTCCCGGTCGTCCTCGGCACTCCGCTCCAGCCGGCGGCGATGCCCGGGACAGCACCGCCACTTCCCGCCCTGGCCGCTGCGGGCGCGCTGCCCGAAGTGGCTGCCGGAGACGCGGGCGAGTCCGGAGACGCCGTGGCTGCCGCACCCGAGGTGTGGCAGCCACGGCGGGCTCACGCCTGATCCGGCGGGAGGCGCGGGCGGCACGCACCGCACGCGCTCACTCCGTGGCGACGGCGCGCAGCACGTTCAGCCGTGCCGCCCTGCGTGCCGGACGTACTCCCGCCACGAGCCCGGCCGCCAGGCCGACCAGAGCGACGGCGCCCAGACGCAGCACCGGCAGATCGAAGACGCCGGTGCCCGCGCTGTCTGACGCCCGTACCAGTGCCCAGCCCAGGAAACCGCCGAGGACCATGCCGCCTGCCGTGCCGAAGGCCGCCACGAGCACCGACTCCCAGCGCACCATGGCCCGCAGCTGTGCGCGGGTCTGGCCGACGGAGCGCAACAGGCCCAGTTCACGGGTGCGTTCGTGCAGCGCGAGGGTGAGGGTGTTGGCGATGCCGAGCAGTGCGATGAGGACGGCCAGGGCAAGCAGGGCGTAGACGAGGGTGAGCATCATCTCGATGCCGCCGGCCGAGCTCTGCGCGTACTCCTCACGGGTCTGGACGGCCGGATTGCCGTACGGACGCGCGGACTCGGTCAGCGCTTCCTTGCCCTCGCCGGTGGAGACGCCGTCCTTGAAGGACACGGCGATCAGGGTGTCGGAGTCCTGGGTGCGGTGCGGGGCCCAGGCGGAGCGGTCCAGGATGTAGTCGCCTGCCAGTTCGTTCCTGTCGTAGAGGGCCTCGACGGTGAAGCGCTGCGCTTCCCCGTCGGTGAACCGGAGCCGGACGGTGGAGCCGGGGTGCCAGCCTTGCTTGGCGGCCTCGTCTGCCGCGACGGCCAGGCCGTTCTCACCGAGGTCGTCGAGTGAGCCGCGTACACCGGTCAGTTCCAGTACGTTCCCCAGGCGCGCGGGATCCGTGACGGTCAGCGCCCGTCCTGCGCCTTCGACGCTGGCGACGCCCCGGCCCAGGCCCAGCGCCGTCTCCACCTCCGGCAGCCGCTGCAACCGGGGAGCCAGCTCCGGGCTCAGACCGCTGCCTCCCGCGCCGAAGGCCGGGGTGCTCAGGGCGACGTCGCCCGCGAAGGAGCGGGAGACCGACTCGTCCATCGTGGCTTTCAGGGAGGAGGCGAAGACGGTGAACAGCGAGACGACCGCGACTCCTGTCATCAGCGCGGTGGCTGTGGCCGCGGTGCGCTTGGGACTGCGCAGCGCGTTGCGCTGGGCGAGGGCGCCGGTGACGCCGCGCGCCCTTGCGAGAGGGGCGCCCAGCGCCCGTACCGCCGTCGAGGCAGCGGACGGGCCGAGTACGAGGAACGCGGCCAGCACGGTCACCGCGCCGGCGCCGGTCAGGTAGATCGACCGCCCGCCGTCGCCGGCGCCGGCGACGGTCGCCGCGCACCCCGCCGCCGCGAGCGCCGCCCCCAGGAGGACGCGACTGCGTGCGACGCCTGTGCTCTCCGCGGCGGTCTCGCGCAGCGCGGTGAGCGGAGCGGTGCGTGAGGCCCGTACGGCAGGCACCAGCGCGGAGCTGAGACAGACCAGCACACCCACGCACAGCGGAAGCCCCAGGGAGAGGGCGGTGATGACCAACGAGCCGTCGGGGAAGGGGAATCCGATGGCCGGGAACAGTGCACGCAGCCCGGCGGCGATGCCGATGCCGCCCGCGGTTCCCGCGGCGGAGGCGATGAGCCCGACCACGCCGGCCTCGGTGAGGGTGGCGGTGAGCACTTGACGCCTTGAGGCGCCGAGCACACGCAACAGGGCGTTCTCGCGGGTGCGTTGGGCGACGACGATCGCGAAGGTGTTGTGGATCGAGAAGACTGCGACGAGCAGGGCGATACCGGAGAAGACCAGCAGCAGAGTGGTGAAGAGCGTGAGGAACTGACCGGAGATCATCTCCTGGTCCTCCTCGGCGACCTCCCGGCCGGTGACTGCTTCCACGCCCCGGGGCAGTACGGAATCGAGACCGGCCGCCAGCTCCTCCTGGCCGGTGCCCGGACGGGCCCGTACCTGGATGCCCGCGGCACGGTCCGGCGCCGGCATCAGGTACTTCTGCGCGTCGGCGAGCGTCAGCCCCGTGTACGTCACCTGCGCCATGCCGTCCTGGCCGCCGAAGGTGGCCAGCCCCACGATCTTGACGCGGACCGGGTCGGGGGTGCGCAGCGTCGTCGTGTCCCCGATGCGCAGGCCGCCCCTCTTCGCCGTGCCCCTGTTGAGTACGGCCTCTCCGGAGCGGTGAGGCGCCCGCCCTTCGGCCAGCGTGTACGGGTTGAGTCCGGGGTCGGTGATCCAGTTCCCGGCGAGGGTCGGCGGGCCCTGACCGCCGACGGGTTCACCCTCGGAGCCCACGATCTGGCCCATGCCTTCGACGGAGGGCACGGCCGCGGCGACTCCGGGGGCCTTCTCGACGGTCTTGAGGATGCCGGTGTCGAGGGGCTGCCGGGTGCCCTGGGTGTTGCCGGGGGTGGTGATCATGCTGTCGCTCCGTACGACCGCGTCGGTGCCCGCTGCCGCGTTGCCGAACATGGTGTCGAAGCTGGCGCGCAGCGTGTCGCCCATGACGAGCGTTCCGGCGAGGAAGGAGACGCCGATCAGTACCGCGCCGAAGGTGCCTGCGAAGCGGCGCCGGTGAGTGCGCAGGGAGGCGAGAGTGAGACGAAGTGCTGCGCGCGTGCCGCCACTTGAACCCGGAGTGCTGGGGCCGGGGGCGGTGACGGTCATGTCGGGGCTCCCGCCGTGTCGAAGGCCTTCAGCCGGTCCAGGACGCTCTCGGCGCTCGGCGAGTCCATCCGGTCGACGAGGCGTCCGTCCGCGAGGAAGACCACTTCGTCGGCGTGTGCGGCGGCCAGCGGATCGTGGGTGACCATGACGACCGTGCGGCGCATCTGCCGTACGGCGTCCCCCAGCAGCCGCAGCACCTCCTCACCGGAGCGGGAGTCGAGGTTGCCGGTCGGCTCGTCGGCGAAGACCACTTCGGGCGCTCCGGCGAACGCCCGGGCGACAGCGACGCGTTGCTGCTGGCCGCCGGAGAGTTCACCGGGCCGGTGGTGGAGCCGGTCGCGCAGCCCGACGACGTCGATGAGCGCGTCGGTCCACTCCGAGTCCGCCCGTACGCCCGCCAGATCGCGGGGGAGGGTGATGTTCTCGGCGACGGTCAGGGTCGGCAGGAGGTTGAAGGACTGGAAGACGAAACCGACACGTTCGCGGCGCAGCAGCGTCAACTGCCTGTCGCTGAGCGGGCCGAGCTCCGTGCCTCCGATGTGGGCCTGCCCCGAGGTGAGGGTGTCCAGCCCCGCGGCGCAGTGCATCAGGGTGGACTTCCCGGACCCGGAGGGCCCCATGATGGCGGTGAAGCGGCCCGCGGTGAAACCGAGGGAGACGCCGTCCAGCGCCCGCACCTCGGTGTCACCGCTGCCGTGGATCTTCACCGCGTCGACGACGCGTGCGGCGAGACCGCTCATGCAGGGCCGTCCTTGTAGCCTCGTCCGCTCTCCTGGAGGACGGACAGGCGCCGCCAGTACTCGTCCTCGTCGATCTCGCCCGAGGCGAAGCGCCGCCCCAGCAGGTCGAGGGGTGAGTTCTCGGGGTGCGGGGCTCCTGCCGCCGCCGGTCCGCGTCCGTGCCAGGGTCCGCGACGGCCGCGCCAGACCGTGCGGCGCAGCAGGAAGACCGCACCGGCGATGACGGTCGCCCAGATCAGCGGGAAGAGCAGGATCCACGGGCCGGGGCCCGCGCCGTCGTGCCATTGCGCCAGGTCGAACATGTCGGTCAACTCCTCGGTGGCGAAGTGTGGGTCGTGTGCTTCGCTACCGAGAGTCGCCCCGGCAGGGGGCTCCCGTCGTCGTACGGCCAGCGGCTGTGCGCCTACCCCGCGGGGAGTACGCACGCCGCCCTGCGGCTGCTACGGGCGGACCGGGGCGGGGCGGGGCCTCGGCTCAGAGAGTGACGGCGATCCCGACGTGCGGGCGCTTGCCGAGCCTGAGCAGGGCACCGCCGGAGTCGGTGACGCGGAACTGCCAGCCGTACTTCCGGGCCATCGCCTTGCGCACCCGCTTCAGGCCGCCCTCCTCGGTCATCAGCCTCGCGGTGCCCTCGGCGGCCTGTGCGCCCTCGGCGGTGCGGCCTCGGGCGTCGCACGGGGTGACGGTGACGCTGGCGGCGGGGGCGCCGTTGCGGATGCGTTTGACCTTGCCGCTGTCGTCCCGCGTCCACACGAGCAGTTCACCCTCGTCCTCGACGGCCCATACGGGGGTCGGTACGGCGGTGCCGTCGCGCCGGAAGGTGGTGAGGCTGACGTATCGGCTCTGTGCGATCTGCGGTGTCATCACGGGGTGAGGGTAGTACCGCGGGCCGGGCGCGGGGCCCGACGGGCGGTCAAATCGCCGTGTCCCGCTGCCCGTTGCTGCGCGTTCCGCCGCTTCCCCTTCCGTCCCGGGCTCCGCCCGCGTCACGTCCGCAGGACGGCGCGGGTTCAGCCCGTGCGGAGTTCGCGGCGCATGCAGACCCGGGGCCAGCGGTCCAGCCCCGCCAGCGCCTCCTCCGCGCGGATCTTCAGCAGCCCGGGGGTCAACTCCTCCTGCGCCAGGGGCCGGAAGCCGCAGCGCTCGTAATAGGGCGCGTTCCAGGGCACTCCTGTGAAGGTGCAGAGGGTGAGGGCGCGGACTCCGGCGGCTCCCGCCCGTGCCGCCACGTGGTCGATGAGTGCGGCTCCGATGCGCCGGCGGGCGCTGTCCGGATGCACGGAGATCTGTTCGATGTGCGCGTTGCCGTCCACGGGTTCGACCAGTGCGTACGCCACCGGACGGTCGTCCGCGACGTCCGCCGCGACCCACAGTCCGCCGCCCCGCCGGAAGCGGCGCAGCACCGCGAGGGTCGGCGGTGCGTCGTCGGCGACGAGGTCCATGCCGACGTCGCGGAAACAGCGCCCTGCCGCTCGTTCGATGTCCTGAAGCACTCGTAGGTCTTTCTCACGACCCGCCCTGATACGCATGGTGGTCATGCTGCCAGCGATCCCAGCGGGTCATCGAGTACGGGCTGCCACGCCAACTCGGCAGCTCCCACAAGGCTGTTGTGCTCCAGCGAGCTGGGCAGCACGGGCACGCTGCCGCTCCTCCCCCACAGGCTGCGGTCGGCGATCACGGCTCGCAGGCGCTCACCGTCCGACTCCACCAGGGCGCGGTGCAGTCCGCCGAGGATGATGCGGTCCGGGTTGAGGATGTTCACGAGTCCGGCCAGACCCAGCCCGAGCCGGTCGATGAGGGTTTCCACCGCCGTACGCACGGAGGGGTCCGTGGCGTACCCGGTACGAATGAGCTCGCGGGACTGCTCCAGCAGTGAGACCTCGGGCCCCGGTGTTCGTCCCGCCGCCTCCAGGAAGGCCAACGGGTCGGTCTCCACGTCCAGGCAGCCGCGGCTGCCGCAGTGGCACGGCCGCCCCCCGGGGTCGACGGTGAGGTGCCCGACCTCCAGCGCGAGGCCCGAACTGCCCGTGTGCAGGCGCCCGTCGAGCACGAGAGCGCCGCCCACGCCGCGGTGGCCGGTGCCCACGACGAGCAGGTGCTGGGCGCCGCGGCCTGCGCCGTGGCGGTGCTCGGCGAGCGCGGCGAGGTTGATGTCGTTGGCGGCGTAGCCCGTCGCCGTCGTCCGGCCGGACGGACCGGGGATGCGGGCCTCGGCCAGGCTGCGGGTGAAGATCTCACGTACCGGGGAGCCCGCCTCCCAGGCCAGGTGCAGCGGGTTGAGCGCGGTGCCCTCGGGCTCGGCGACGGCCGAGGGCACCGCGAGTCCGGCTCCTACGCAGCGGCGCCCGGTCGCCTCCAGCAGTCCGGCACCGGTCTCGACCACCTCCCGCAGTACGTAGGAGGGGTCTGCCGCGACGGTTCCGCAGCCGGGTGCTGTGGCGACGAGCTGCCCGCCGAGGCCGACGAGTGCGGCGCGGAAGCCGTCGGCGTGCACCTGCGCGGCGAGTACGACAGGTCCGTCCGGGTTCACGGAGAGGCGGTGCGAGGGGCGGCCCTGGGTGCCCGAGGCGGCACCCGGCCGGGAGTCCACCGTGATCAGGCCGAGTGTCTCCAGCTCCGCCGCGACGGCTCCCGCCGTCGCTCGTGTCACGCCGAGTTCGGCGGTGAGTACGGCACGCGTGGGCGCCCGCCCGGTGTGGACGAGTTCCAGTGCCGGACCGAGGGCGCTGCGGCCTCTCTCCAATTTGCTTGTACGCGTCGGGGTCACCCCTCTATTCTCGCTTTGTGCCGACACTGAACAAAATACGGTCGGCGCTTGCCGGTGCAATGGGGCGCGGCAGCTGCGGCGAAGTCGCCTCCCCTCCCACGGTCCAGCGCCCTCTCCGTATCGCGATCACCGCTTTCTTCGCCCTGGACGGCTTCGTCTTCGCCGGCTGGGTGGTACGCATCCCGGCGATCAAGGAGCAGACCGGGGCGTCTCCCAGCGCGCTGGGACTCGCACTGCTCGGCGTGTCCGCCGGGGGTGTGATCACCATGATGCTCACCGGACGACTGTGCCACCGCTTCGGCAACCATGCCGTGACCGTCGCCGCGGCAGCGCTGATGTCGGCCGGTATCGCGCTGCCGCCTCTGACCCACTCCGCCCTCGCCCTCGGCCTCGTACTCCTCGTATTCGGGGCAGCCTACGGCGGGTTGAACGTGGCGATGAACGCCGCAGCCGTCGATCTGATCGCTGCGCTGGGACGTCCCGTCATGCCCGCCTTCCACGCCGCCTTCAGCCTCGGCGGGATGCTCGGCGCGGGCCTGGGGGGCCTGGTGGCAGGGCAGTTGACGCCCACCCGCCATCTGCTGCTGCTCACCGCGCTCGGCCTGTGCGTGACCGCGGTCGCCGGGCGCACGCTTCTGAAGCAGCCGCCGCCGCTGATCTCCCGCGTCACGGAGGACCCGGGTCCCGACGAGGGCCCGCCAGGACCGGCCCGTGACAGCGAAGGGCGGCCCGGCGCCCGCACGTTGACGGGGCGTTCGCGGCGGCTGGTTCTCGTACTGGGGCTGATCGCGCTGTGCACCGCCTACGGTGAGGGCGCGCTCGCCGACTGGAGTGCGCTGCACCTGGCCGAGGACCTCGGCGCCGGTCCGGGACTCGCCGCCGCCGGGTACTCCGTCTTCGCGCTCGCGATGACGGTCGGCCGCCTGACGGGCACGGCACTGCTCGAACGGCTCGGCCAGAGCCGTTCGTTGATCGCGGGCGGTCTCACGGCCGGCGCGGGCATGATGCTGGGGTCGCTGGCGCCGTCGGTGTGGCTCGTCCTGACGGGATTCGTGGTCACGGGGCTGGGCCTGGCCAACCTCTTCCCCATCGCCATCGCCCGCGCGGGAGCGATCGCGGGCCCGAGCGGGGTGGCCGCCGCTTCCACCCTCGGCTACGGCGGCATGCTCTTCGGCCCGGTCGCCATCGGCTTCCTCGCGGAGTGGTTCTCTCTGACGGCGGCGCTGACCACGGTCGCCCTGCTCGCGACCGTCGCCGCAGCGGTGGCGTGGAGCGTACGCGGTGCGGTGTCCCACTGAGTTACCCGCGGGTATCGACCGTGGTAGCTTCCCCCGTATGGCGAACCTGCTCTCCACGCCCCGCGGTCTGCGCCGGGCGCTTGCCTGGTGGCCGCCGTACCGCTGCGCGGGCATCAAGGTCGTGCACATCGCGGACGACTGGAGCAGCGCCAGGGTCCGGCTGCGGCTCGGACGGTTCAACCGCAACTACTTCGGCACCCACTTCGGCGGTTCGCTCTACTCGATGAGCGACCCCTTCTGGGTGCTGCTCGTCGTGAACCGGCTCGGCCGTGACTACCTGGTGTGGGACAAGACCGGTGAGATCGACTTCGTCTCACCGGGCCGCGGCGTCGTCCACACCGAGTTCGAACTGACCGAGGACAGGGTGGAGGAGCTGCGGCAGGCCACGGCGGACGGCTCCAAGGCACTGCCCTGGTTCGAATCCACCGTGACCGCCGCGGACGGCACTGTCGTGGCACGCGTACGCAAGCAGCTCTACGTGCGCCGTAAGCGCGGCCGGTAACCGGCGCACGTCCCCGCGCCCCCGCGTCCCCTCTCCGTGGATTCTCAGGTCAGCGTGAGCGTCGTGTGCAGCCGGGCCTCCGAACTGCCTCCCGCGTAGATCTCGAACTCGCCGGGCTCCACGAGGAGTTCACCCTGCGGGTCGTTGGTGTGGAAGCCGAGGTCGTCCGCGCCCAGTTCGAAGGCGACGGTCCGGCCTTCACCCGGCTTGAGAGTGATCCGCTCGAAGCCTCGCAGGCGCCGTACGGGCTGGGCGATGCTGGCGACCTTGTCCCGGATGTAGAGCTGTACGACCTCGTCGCCCGCACGGCGTCCGGTGTTCTCCACCTTCACCTTCACCTCGACCTTCGCCCCGCCTTCGCGTACTGCCCGCGCGCTCACGCTCTTCTCGCTCAACTCGAGCCCCGAGTAGCCGAACGTGGTGTAGCTGAGGCCGTGACCGAAGGGGAAGAGCGGGCCGTGCGGCAGGTCGAGGTACTTGGAGGTGTACTTGTCGTCCGGGTTGTAGGGGCGTCCTGTGTTCTCGTGTCCGTAGTACACGGCGAGCTGTCCCACCGCACGCGGGTACGTGGTGGGCAGTCTGCCGCCGGGATTGACCTTGCCGAACAGCACGTCGGCGACGGCGTTGCCGCCCTCCAGGCCGGGATGCCAGGCGTTGAGGATCGCCGGTGCCTGCTTCACCACACCGGAGAGCACGAGCGGACGCCCGGCGAGCACCACCACGGCGAAGGGCTTCCCCGTCTTCGCGATCCTGCGGATCAGCTCCTCCTGCACGCCGGGGAGGGTGATGTCGCTGCGAACTGCCGCTTCCCCGCTGTGACTTGCCTTCTCCCCCACGACTACGACAGCCGCGTCGGACGCCTGCACCGCCGCCACGGCCTTCGCGAAGCCGCCGGTGTCGTCACCGGTGACGTCGCATCCGCGGGCGAAGGTCACTTTCGCATCCGGTACTGCCTTCTTCACGCCCTCCAGGACGGAGACGGCGGGGAACTTCCTCGCGCCCGGCCCTGCCCAAGTGCCGTGCAGTTCCTGGGTGTCGTCGCCGAGCGGCCCGATGACGGCGAGCGACGAGGTGTCCTTGCCGAAGGGAAGTGTGTGCTCTTCGTTCTTGAGCAGCACGGCGCAGGCAGCCGCGGTCTCACGAGCGTGCCGGCGGGTCGACGCGGTGGGCTCGGCGATCTCCCCGTCCTCGTCGGTGTACGGCTTCTCGAACAGGCCCAGCCGCATCTTGACACGCAGGATGCGGGCGACGGCGTCGTCGAGCCGCTCCAACTCGATCTGTCCGGACTCGAGAAGAGCTTTGCCGTTGTCGGCGTAGGTGGTGCTGACCATCTCCATGTCGACTCCGGCGCCCAGCGCGAGACGTGCGGCGTCCGCGCCGTCTGCGGCGACGCCGTGTGGAATCAGTTCCTGTACGCCGTTGTAGTCGCCGACGACGAAGCCGTCGAAGCCGAACTCCTCGTGCAGGATGGCGCTGAGGGTGTGCCGGTTGGCGTGTGCCGGAACGCCGTTGACGGTGTTGAAGGAGGCCATCACGGTGGCCACGCCTGCGTCCACGGCCGCCTTGAAGGGGGGCAGCGCCATGTCGCGCAGCCGCCGCTCGGAGATGTCGACGGTGTTGTAGTCCCGGCCGCCCTCGGGGAAGCCGTAGCCCACGAAGTGCTTGACGCAGGCGGCGAGACGGCCGTCGGCCGCGTAGTCCTCGCCCTGGTAGCCACGCACCTTGGCCGCGGTCAACTGCGCGGTCAGGTACGGGTCTTCACCGCTGCCCTCCGCGATCCTGCCCCAGCGGGGCTCGTGGCTGACGTCCGCCATCGGCGCGAACGTCCAGTGCACGCCCCAGGAGGCCGCTTCCCGCGCGCTCACCTCCGCGTCCCGCGTCACCACGTCGGGGTCGAAGCTCGCGCCCTGCGCCAGCGGCACGGGGAAGGTGGTCAGAAAGCCGTGGATGACGTCGAGTCCGAAGATCAGCGGAATGCCCAGCCGGGACTCCTCGACGGCGTAGCGCTGGAGTTCGTTGCACTCCTTGGCCCCGGTGATGTTGAGGACCGATCCCAGGCGTCCTTCGGCGGCGGCCTCACGGGCGGCTTCATTCTGCCCCTCGCCCGGGCCCGTGTCGGGGTTCCAGGTCAGCTGCTGCAGCTGGCCGAACTTCTCCTCGACGGTCATCCGGGCCAGCAGCTTCCGCACGCGGCGCTCCGTCTTCGCATCGGGGCGGGCGGGTCCGGCGGCAGCCGTCCGTCGCGCCACACCGGCGGAACCGGTCTGCGGCACGGCCGGCGCCGCAGCGGCCGGAGTGGCCACGAGTGGACTCGCAGACGCCGACGAGGCAAGGACGGCGGCTCCCGCGGATGCCCTGAACACGCTGCGTCGGCTGAGGTTTTCGGCCACTCAAGGTCTCCTTCGACGGTCGTGACGACCGATGCACCCGGCATCTTGTCGGACGGCAGTCAACCCGGCAGGGCAGAGACGGTCAAGAGATGAACATGTATGCGCTTCAATTTCCATGGGAGCGCGCCCACGTCTTCATACTCGAAGTCAACGCGTCGCGTGTGATTCGCCGTCAACCGGGAAATTCCCCCCACACGAGGTACTTTGAAGCGGGGTGGCGACCAACACCCCCCGGGGGAACAGGGGGCACAAACGATGAGCCGGACACGTACGCAGGCCGAACGGGACGCCGTGACGGTCGAGATCGGTTTCGCACTGGTGACGGGAGCGGTGCTGGCGGGGCTGTGCTTTCTGGCCTTCGCGGGCGCCGGCGCCGTCCTGCCCGTGCCGGACGAGCGGGTCTGGATGATGCTCGCCAAGGGGACTTCGGTGACCGTCTTCATCGCACGGGTGCTGCAGGTACTGCTGCCGCGACCGTCCGGACCGGCGGAGCGTCAGCCCAGCCAGCCGGGGCGCACGAGGCCCGATTCGTAGGCCAGCACGACCAGTTGGGCCCGGTCGCGTACGCCGAGTTTCACCATGGCGCGGCTGACGTGGGTCTTGGCCGTCAGCGGTGAGACCACGAGACGGCCGGCGATCTCGTCGTTGGACAGGCCGATCCCCACCAAGGTCATCACCTCCCGCTCCCGCTCGGTCAGCTGCGCCAGCCCTTCGGCCGCCGCCGGCTCCTTGGAACGCGCCGCGAACTCCGCGATCAGCCGCCGCGTGACGCCGGGTGAGAGCAGCGCGTCACCGTCGACGACGGCTCGCACGGCCCGCACCAGCTCCTCCGGTTCGGTGTCCTTGACGAGGAAGCCGGACGCTCCTGAGCGGATCGCCTCGAAGACGTACTCGTCCAGCTCGAACGTGGTCAGCATGACCACCTTCACACCGGCCAGTGCGGGGTCCTCGGTGATGCGCCGGGTGGCGCCGAGGCCGTCGAGCACCGGCATCCGGATGTCCATCAGCACCAGATCCGGGCGCAGTTGACGCACCAGCTTCAGCGTCGCCTCACCGTCCGCGGCCTCACCGGCGACCTCGATGCCGGGCTGGGCGTCCAGCAGCGCTCGGAAGCCTGCACGGACCAGCGACTGGTCGTCGGCGAGCAGTACGCGGATCACGGTGTCTCCTTCGCGGATGGCCCGGGCACCGTACCGCCGGACGCGGACGGGAAGCGGGCGGTGACGCGGAAACCGCCGTCGCCGCGCGGCCCCGCGTCGGCGGTTCCGCCCAGGGCGGCGGCTCGCTCGCGCATGCCGACGAGGCCGTTGCCGCCGCCCGTTCCGCCGGCACTGTCAGGGCCGGCCTTCAGGGCCGGTCCGTCGTCGTCGACGTCGATGCGGAATTCGCCGGTGCCGTAGCGGAGCCGTACATGCGCGGTACGGGAGCCGGAGTGCCGGACGACGTTGGTCAACGCCTCCTGGATGATGCGGAAAGCCGCCAGGTCGGCTCCGGGCGGAAGCTGCGTCGCGGTGCCCTCGGTCGCCGTGGTCACCTGCAGCCCTGCGTCGGCGGCCTGTTCGGTCAGCTCCGTCAGCCGGTCGAGCCCCGGGGCGGGGGCACGTGGTGCCGCTCCCGGGGCGCGGAGGGTGTCCAGGACCTGACGGACCTCCCCCAGCGCCTCCTTGCTGGCGGTCTTGATGGTGGTCAGTGCGGTACGGGCCTGCTCACGGTCGGAGTCGAGCAGCGCAAGACCGACACCTGCCTGGACGTTGATGACCGAGATGCTGTGGGCGAGTACGTCATGCAGCTCACGGGCGATGCGCAGTCGCTCCTCGTCCACGCGGCGCCGCTCCGACTCCTCCTCCTCGGCGAGGCGGCGTTCCCACTCGTGGCGGCGGGTGCGCGCGAGTTCGGCCCCGGCGACGATCGCCGCGACCCAGGCGGCCGCGACGAGTTCGGACTCCCATCCGGGCGGACCGTCACCGGTGGGAGGCAGCCAGCGGTAGAGCAGATGAGCGATGACCAGATGGCCTGCCCAGATCAGACCGAGGGCGCCCCATGCCGCGTAGCGCCTGCCTGCGACGACAGCGGCGAAGCAGGCGACGACGACACTGAGGAAGACGGGGCCGTAGGCGTATCCGGCACCCAAGTACACGGTCGCGGCGGCAGCGGTGCCGAACGCAGCTGTGCGGGGAGCGCGGTGGCGGACGAGCAGCAGCAACGGGCCGACGGTCAGCAGCAGTCGGGCGAAACCGTCGAGCGGGAGCCGCATCCCCTCCTGGTTGGCCGCGGCTGCCTGGGAGCCCACCTGCTGGATGACGAGTACCGCGAGCGAGGACAGCCACGGCAGCGTCGTGGACCCGGGAGTCTGCTTCAGCCACCGGCGCCCGGGTGGGCCCCAGGGGCGGCCGGGCCGGGAAGGGCCGCAGGAGCGCTGCCGGATCGGCCCGTGCTGCTCCCGGAAGGCCTCGGTGAACCTCCGAAGCGGGCCGGGAAGGCCGCGGAGCAAGTGGGGACGGTGGCGGTTCATGTCTCATAACGCTAGCCGTGAGCGGCACGTCCCGTAGTCAGCCGCAAGCGGTCACCTCGGCTACTCCCCGGGGAGTAGTCAGATGCAGGCGAAGGGTCGGCGGGGGTTCGGGCTGGTTGAGGGAGGGCGGCTCAGGCGAGCCCTGCTCCTCTGGCGAGTCCGGTGACCGCGTGGTCGAAGAAGGCGTCCCGTTCGTCGATGACGCGCTCGAACTGCCCGAAGAGCTCGAAGCTCACCAGTCCGAACAACTGCGCCCAGGCGGCGGCGAGTTCGGCCATGGCAGGGGCGGGCAGCTCGACGCCCAGCCGCTGCGTGAGGTCGCGGGCGTCCTCCAGGACGGGTCCGGGTGCGGCGTCGGCCGGGGCGGGGAGCCGCAGCGCTCCGGCGGCGTGCGCGTCGGCGGCGATGGTGATCAGGGCGAGGGCCGCACGAGCCGCAGGGCCTGTGGTGGTCTCGGGCGCCGCATAGCCGGGGACGGGCGAGCCGTAGATGAGGGCGTACTCGTGCGGATGGGACAGAGCCCATGCCCGTACGGCGCGGCAGACGGCCTGCCAGCGGGCGAGGTGGGAGTCGGCCTGGGCGGCGGACTGCTCCAGCGCGGCTTCGGCTGCGGCGCCCAGTGCGTCGTAGGAGTCGGTGATCAGAGCGGTGAGCAGGTCGTCGCGGCCGGGGAAGTAGCGGTAGAGCGCCGAGGAGACCATGCCCAGCTCGCGGGCTACTGCGCGGAGGGAGAGTTTGGCCGCGCCTTGTGCGGCGAGCTGGCGGCGTGCCTCGTCCTTGATGGCGGTGGTGATCTCACCGCGCGCCCGCTCTCTGGCGCCTTGGATCTTGGTCATGCGCCTCAGTGTGCCAGCTTTCGGAGCACTGACCAATAACGAGAGCACCGCTCTTGCATTGGTGCACTGCTCGTGTAACACTGCTCTTGAGAGAGAGCAGTGCTCTCGCATGGATCCCACAGCCGTCTCCCGCAAAGGATCACGCCATGACCACCGCCCACTTCGTCAGACCCGGCCGGTTCACCCGCACCGTCCTCAACCCCACCGTCGCCTGGCTCTCCCGGCACG
>DATMEI010000142.1:0-9856 GCA_035556995.1 Streptomyces sp. | reverse complement strand
CACGCCGAGATACGTACCGGTGACCGGGTCGAGGGCGATGAGGTCGTCGACGTACGCGTCGGCGACCTCGCGGGGCAGCGGGCTCTTCGTCTGTGACATGCGGACATCCTCATACGAGGAGGCCGTGCGCGTCAGCCCGATATACGGGCAGGCCATGCGGGTCTGGCCGATATACGGGCGGCCGAGCGGGTCAGCCCGTTTCCGCGCCGGTCGTGCGCGGGGCGGGCGGCAGCAGCGGCCCGCACTCCCAGCGCTGGAAGATCAGCCGTGTCTCGACCCGTGCCACTTCCCGGCGCGAGGTGAATTCGTCCAGAACGAGCCGTTGAAGGTCAGCTGTACCCGTCACCGCAACGTGCACCAAGTAGTCCTCGGGGCCTGCCAGATGGAACACGGCACGCGACTCGGGCAGCGCCCGTATCCGCTCCACGAAGGGGCCGACCAGTTCCCGCCGGTGCGGTCGCACCTGTACCGACAGCAGCGCCTCCAGCGGTCTGCCCAGCCTGGCGGCGTCCAGGCGCAGTTCCTCGCCGAGGATCACGCCGCTGCGGCGCAGCCGCGCCACCCGGTCCAGGCAGGTGGAGGGCGCGACGCCCACCGCGGCGGACAGGTCGCGGTAAGTCATCCGGGCGTCGTTCTGCAACAGCCGGAGTATCTCCAGGTCGACCGGATCGAGTGCGACGGAATCGGTCATCCGGCGAACGTAGCACGGGCGTTCACCTTGATCGCCCGGCAGTTGTTCAGGCTCCGGATATGGAGAACACGCAGACAGCGCAGACACCGCAGCGGGCACAGACCGGACTGCCGTTCCGTTCGCCGGACACCGAAGCCGTACACGCCGGACGGGACGATCTCGCCGCCCTCGGCCTGCACGCCGTACCGCTGGATCTGTCCACCACCTATCCCGCCCGCGACACCCGGGCGGAGGCCGCCCGCATCGACGAGTTCGCAGCGACGGGCGCCCGCATGGACGGCCCGCCCGTCTACGCACGCCTGGACAATCCGACCGTCTCCCGCTTCGAGGACGCTCTGGCCAGGCTCGAAGGGACCCGGGCGGCAGTGGCGTTCGCGAGTGGAATGGCGGCCCTCACCGCGATCGTGCTCGTGCGGGCCTCGGCGGGGCTGCGTCACATCGTCGCCGTACGCCCGCTCTACGGCTGCAGCGATCACCTGCTGGAGAGCGGGCTGCTGGGCACCGAGGTCACCTGGACCGACCCCGCGGGCGTCGCCGAAGCCATCCGCCCCGACACCGGCCTCGTGATGGTCGAGACCCCCGCCAACCCGACACTCGCCGAAGTGGACTTGGCGGCACTCGCGCACGCGTGCGGGTCGGTGCCGCTGCTGGTGGACAACACCTTCGCCACTCCGGTGCTCCAGCGTCCGCACGGGCAGGGCGCACGGCTCGTCCTGCACAGTGCCACCAAGTACCTGGGCGGACACGGGGACGTGCTCGGCGGGATCGTCGCCTGCGACGAGGAGTTCGCGCGGGGCCTGCGGCAGGTGCGGTTCGCGACCGGCGGCGTGCTGCACCCGCTCGCGGGCTATCTGCTGCTGCGCGGGCTCTCCACGCTGCCGGTGCGCGTACGGGCGCAGTCGCATACGGCGGCCGGTCTCGCCCGGCGGCTGGCGGCCGACCCGCGAGTTGCCCGCGTCCACTACCCGCGGCTGGGCGGCGCGATGGTCGCGTTCGAGGTGGAAGGCGATCCCCACGCGGTGACCGCCGGGGTGGAGTTGATCACCCCGGCGGTCAGTCTCGGCTCCGTCGACACCCTCATCCAGCACCCCGCCTCGATCAGCCACCGGATCGTCGCCGAGGACGACCGGCGCGGCGCCGGCATCAGCGAGAAGCTGCTGCGGATGTCGGTCGGCCTGGAGGACGCCGACGATCTGTGGCGGGACCTGGACAGGGCGCTGGCGCTCAGCGCTCCCGGCCGGCCGGAGCACCGGTCACAGCCCGAACGGAAGCCCGAGCCGGGGCAGGAGCGAGAGCAGCGGCACCGGACAGCTGCGCGGTGATGACCAGAGTGCCTTCCTCGATCTGATAGTCGAGCGGCAGTGAGAGCCCGCGCATCGCCGCGACCATCGTGGTGTTGGACGCCTGTGTCACGGCGTAGACGCTTTCGGCACCGGCCTCGACGGCCAACCCGGCCAGCCGGTGCAGCAGTTCGCTGCCGATGCCCCGGTGCTGCCACGCGTCCTCGACGAGGAGGGCCACCTCGGTCTCGTCGCCGTCCCACAGCAGATGACCCAGCGCCACGAGCTTCCCCGAGGCGGTCTCGACGGCCAGGGTCCGCCCGAAACGGGGCGAGAGGAGATGCTCCAGATAGGAGTCGGCGTCGGCGACAGGGCCGTGATAGCGCTGCGTGAGGGTCCTCTTCGAGCAGCGTTCGTGCATCCTGAGCGCTGCCTTCGCGTCCCTGGTGTCGGCTCGCCGCACGGTGACGGGCTGGCCCTCGGGCAGCGTGAGCGTGTCCGGGGAGTGCGGCACCCTCGAACCGGCTCCCAGGCGCCTGTCCAGTTCCACCAGCGCGCGGGCGCGGGCGAACTCGCTGGGCGTGAAAGGCAGATGAGGCCGTTCGATGATGAGGACGCCGCCGGCCGGGTCCGGCAGCCGCAGGACTGTCTCCTCCCAGGCCCCCTCGGGGGGCACGTCCTGCGCTTCCTTAACCGGGGTGCGGCCGAACGGCGAGAAGGGCGGGACGGAACGGATGGTGCACCGTCCCAGCAACTGCCGCAGCACCAGCGGCAGTTCGGCAGTGTCGAGGGCGGTTCGGGTGGCGAGTTGCAGAACCCGGGTCGGGATGTCGACGAGGGCGTGCTCGTCGGCGCGTTCCGCCCAGGTGTGGCTTCCGCCTGCGCCGGCCACCAGGTGGTGCAGGTCTGCGGACTCCAGCTCGCTGGGCGCGCGGAGCACGAACTCGTCCACTGTCTGCTCGTCTGTGGCGGGTGCGTCCACGGCCGGTTCATCCGCCGTCGGTTCGCCGGCGTCCCCGGGCTGAAGCCCCAGGGGAAAGGTCTGCAGCGACACGATGTCGATCCGCTCACGGGCCAGCGCCGTGCACAGTCCCGCGAGAGCCCCCGGCTCCTCGCGCACCGTGGTGCGCATCAACCACAGCGACGTCGCTCCCGCCCCCACCGGGGACTTCGCACCCGCCGTGTCGTCGTCCGGCAGCAGTGGCGTGGGGGAGAGGCGTCGCTGGATGCGGCTCCAGCGGTTGAACACACTCTCCCCGACGACGCGCCGGATACCGGACCGGGAAGCATGCTCGTTCTGTGACATGTCAGTCATGCGACCACTCTCACCCACTGGCATTGCCTGATCAAGAACGCGTTGTGACCGACGGGTTAAGGCTGCTTCTGGATGCTTAGCGCCCTGTTTGTCTCCGTCTTGCGTGTCCGTTCTGCACTTCTTCTCCACCGCTTGGCGCCTCGCGTACGAGCCGCCGCAGGACACGCCCGCACCGCCGCGCGTACCAGCGCTGGAAGACGGGCAGCAGCGGACCGGCCGCCACCGTCGGCCACGTCACAGGTCTGCTGAAGGCGAGCACGTCGAGCCAGACCGTGCCGTCCTCCTCCTGGCTGACCACGAACGCCTCCTCGCCGCGCACCGGGTGGCCCGGCAGCGTTCCGTACGCCCACCCAGCGCGTCGCCCCTCCGCCACGGTCCACACCACCCGGCAGGGTGCGTGCAGGCGCAACGCCCCGATGCCCAGGCCGACTTCGACCTCCACTCCGGGGGCCGCTCTCAGCGCGTCCGTACCGAAGCGGACACCCGCCGCCCTGTGCAGACGCCAGGTCGTGACGGCCTCCGCGGCCGTCTCGAAGTCGGCGTCGCCGCGGCCCAGCCGGGTGCGTACCTGCAGCTTGCGGTAGCCCGCCGGCCACAGGGCGGCGCCCTTCTGCGTCGCCCCGGCGTCCGGATAGTTCAAAGGCGTGCCGGTCATCGGCTCACTGGCCCACCCGGCCCGGCTGCAGCACCTTCGTGAACAGCACCGCGCCGCCCTCCTCCCGCAGTCGTACGGTCAACTCACCGCTCTCCCCGTCGATGTCGACCTGGCCGTAATACTGACCGCCCTCGCTCGGCGGCACGTTGGCCTTGGCCGGTGCTTTGACGAACGACTGCCGCGGCCCGAAAGTGCCGTCGAGTTTCAGTGCGGGAAAGCCACCCGCGTTGAGCGGCCCGGACACGAACTCCCAGAACGGCTCGAAGTCCTTGAACGCCGCACCTTCCGGCTCGTAGTGCTGCGCGCAGGTGTAGTGGACGTCCGTGGTGAACCACACGGTGCCCGTGACGCGGTCACGCTTGATGTGCCGCAGCAGTTCGGCCAGTTGGAGTTCCCGACCGAGAGGGGCGCCCGGATCGCCCTGTGCCACGCCCTCGAAGTCGGTCTCACCGTCCGGGACCACCAGACCCAGCGGCATGTCGGAGGCGATCACCTTCCACACCGCCTGCGAGCGGGACAGTTCGCGCTTGAGCCACTTCAGCTGAGCCGGCCCGAGGATGCCGCGCGGGTCGTGTTCCTGCCTGCCGGGGGAGTTGGCGCCGCGGTACGTGCGCATGTCGAGGACGAACACATCCAGCATGGGGCCGTGGTGCACGACCCGGTAGACCCGCCCGTCCTCGTCGCCGGGCGGAAGCGTGCGGAGCGGGTGGTACTCGCTGAAGGCGCGGAGCGAGCGGGCGGCGAGGGTGCTGACGTCTTTGACGGTGTAGCGCTCGTCGTCCAGGATCTCGCCCGGATACCAGTTGTTGAGCACCTCGTGGTCGTCCCACTGGACGATGGAGGGCACCTGAGCCTGGAAGCGGCGCAGCTTCTCGTCCAGCAGGTTGTAGCGGAAGTTGCCCCGGAACTCGGCGAGGGTCTCCGCGACCTTCGACTTCTCCTCGATGGTGACGTTGCGCCAGACTCCGCCGTCCGGCAGCGCGACCTTCTCCTCGATCGGCGAGTCGGCGTAGACGGTGTCGCCGCTGTTGAGGAAGAAGTCCGGGTCCAGGCGCCGCATCTCCGCGAAGATGGGGAACCCGCCCCGGTCGGGGTTGATTCCCCATCCCTGGCCCGCCAGGTCGCCCGACCACAGGAATCGCACATTCCGGCGCCGTCTGTCCGGGGCGGTGCGGAATGTGCCGTACACGGGCTTGCCTTTGCGCCGCGGGTCGTCCGCGTCGGCCAGCGTGACCCGGTAGTGCACCTGTTCCCCTGCGGGAAGCCCGCGCACCGGCGTCATGCCGGTGAAGTCCGTCCCGGACCCGAGCACCGGCCCCTCCCAGCGGCGCGCGTTGCGGAACGACTCGGTCGCGGAGGTCTCCACGAGCATCCGGGCGCGGCGGTCCGAACGTACCCAGATCAGCCCCGCGGACGTCGTCACGTCGCCCGCCTGCACGCCCCACTTCGCCTCCGGACGCCCTTTCAGCGCCTGGGCGGGGGCCGCCCCCGACAGGGACAGTGCCGCGGATGCCGCCAGTGAGCCGCGCAGCATCGCGCGTCGCCCCGGCTCGGTGCCGGTGGTGAGAGGGGTGGTCGGATCCTCGTGCGCCATGGACGAACCTCCTGGATCGCGGGTGGATGGAGCAGGCGGTACGGGCCGGACAAAGCGTACGTATCACCGCGGGGTGAACGGTGCACGCGACGCCTCGGTGAGCGCAGCGGTGAACACTGGACTCAGTGAACACCGACGCCGTAGCGGTAGAAAGGGTTCCGGACGAACGGCGTGGTGTGGTGTCCGAAGGGCGCTCACGAGGGCCGCGGGGGAGGCCGGGCCGGAGGCCGCAGTCTGCCGAACTCCCGGCCGTCCGCCTGTAGTTGCGCCGGGGCCGGGGGGCACAGCGAGACGGCAGCCCGCTGGGCCGTAGCGTGGTGGAGGCCTCCCCGGCGTTGTGGAGGCCTGCCCGCACGCGAACGGCGCGGACGACCCCCGGCGACCCCGGGGGCCCGGCCGCCCGAGGATCCGCGGCGGCGTGGGTGAGTGAGGCCCAGTCGGCTCTCTCCTGTGGTCGCACCCCTGTACGTGAGCGCGCGGGGCAGGAAGAGTGACTTCCCCGGGATTGTGTGGAGTTGCTGCCCGCGGGCAGCCCATTCCGGGGAAGTCGGACAGAGATCGGGCAGAGACCGGGCAGAGCAGGGACACGGAACGGACTGAGACGACAATGAGCTCAAAGCTGGCGTCACTTGCGAACTTTCGGCGCAGAACCATCACACTTTCCCACCGCCAGCGAGCGACTCCAAGGAGTTAGGTTCGGTGACGAATCCGGGAACCGTCGTCGCGCATCCCTGCTCGCCTGACCAGCGATGCACGAATGCCGGAGCGGTCCCTGCCCCTGCCGTTGAGGACCGCTTGTGATGTCGCACCGCCCGCCCCTTCTCCAGGCTTGTCCGCCGCTGCGGCCTGCAGGCCCGGCAGCAAGGGAGCAGGGCTGATGCGCCGGACGACAGGCAGCCACGGCCGAGGCGTCCGCATCGTCTACAGCCCGGCCGGTTTCGACTTCGAACTCCGCGGCGCGGTCGAGGAGTTGCGGGCCGGCCGCTGGCTGGCGATGCGCACTCTGCTTGCCCGTACGGGCACGTCCTGGGGGCTGCGTACGACCCGCTCGCAGGTGCTCGGCGTGGTCGCCGCCGGGTCGCATGTGGTGGAGGCCTGGCTCCAGGAGTCGCCGCGGGATGCCGACGCGCGGATGATGCACGCGCGGGTGGCTGTGGAGCGAGCAGTGCGCGCCCGCCGCGAAAGCCACCACAGCGCGGGGGAGTTGGAGGAGGACGCCCGGCAGGAGTGCTACGCCGCGGCTGAGCAACTGCCCGCGGACCCCGTCCCCTGGGTCTGTCTGCTCGCGCTCGCCAGGCTCGATCACCGTCAGGAACGCGGGGAACACCGCGAACGGGCGGCGGAGCCCATGCTTCCGCCCGGTCCCTGGGGGCTGCTCTACCGCGCATACGAACGCGACCGGTACAACCGCGAGGCTCACCACCGCATGCTCCACTTCCTGCATGCGCGTGCCGAGGGGAGCACCGGCTCGCGCGCCTCCGCGATCGACTTCGTACGCTGGGTCTCCTCGTGGGCACCGGCCGGATCGGAGCTGCTGGCCCTGCCGTTGTACGCCTACATCGAGCAGTACCGGCGCCAGCGCGCACAGCAGAAGAACGAGCCGCTGCTGCGCCAGCAGTGGGCCCATGATCCTCTGGCCCTCGACGCACGTTCAGCGCTGCACGGCTGGTTCGACCATACGGACCCCACCACCCAGTCCGTCCTGGACCTCAACCATCTGGCGCACGCGCTGTGGGCGGGAGGACGGACTGCGGACGCCGCACGGGTCTTCGCCGCACTCGGCCCGTACTTCACCCCGCAACCCTGGCTGCAGGTGGCCGAGGATCCCGGACAACCCGACGCGGCCAAGACGGAGTTCCTCAGCGCACGCGACGACTGCCTGGCCTTGGACGGCTGACCGCGCCTCTCCTCTCACCACCCCTCACCTCTTGCCCTCTCCCGTTCCCCCAGGAGGTTCCGTGTTCCCCACCGCCAGGTCGCACCGCGCCGGCCGGCTCGACGACGACGCCAAGCTGCGCGATCTCGGCTACCACCCCGTACTGGTCCGGCGCATGGGCTCGTTCGGCAACTTCGCCATCAGCTTCTCCGTCATCTCGGTCCTCTCGGGCTGCATGACGCTGTACGGGTTCGGCCTGGTCACCGGCGGGCCCGCGGTGATGATCTGGGGCTGGGTCGCGGTGGGCCTGATGGTGATGTTCGTGGGCGCGGGGCTGGCCGAGGTCACCAGCGCCTACCCCACCTCCGGAGCTCTCTACTACATGGCCGACCAGCTCGGCGGGCGACGGTGGGGCTGGTACACCGGGTGGCTCAACCTCCTCGGACTGCTGGGCACACTCGCCGGAATCGACTACGGCGCCGCGATGTTCACCGGTGCGCTGTTCAACCTCCAATGGGGGATCGAGCCGACGCCCGGCACCGTCATGGTGATATTCCTGTGCATCCTTCTGCTGCACGCGACCCTCAACCTCTTCGGCGTGCGGCTGGTCAGCATCCTCAACTCCATCAGCGTGTGGTGGCACTTCGCGGGCGTCGCGGTGGTCGTCACGGCACTGTCGCTCATACCTTCCGACCACCGCTCGACGGCCTTCGTCTTCGGGGAGTTCGTCAACGAGACCGGATGGTCGAGTTCGGTGTACGTGGTCATGATCGGGCTGCTGCTGGCCCAGTACACCTTCACCGGCTACGACGCCAGCGCGCACCTGTCGGAGGAGACGACCAACGCGGAGGTCAGCGCCGCCCGGGGGATCGTCCGCGCCGTCGGATGGTCCTGGCTCGCGGGCTTCGTGCTGCTGGTGGGCATGACCTTCGCCATCCAGGACTACGCCGGAACCTCAGGCAGCGCCACCGGTGTTCCGCCCGCGCAGATCTTCCTCGACGCGCTGGGCCTGACCGGTGCGAAGCTGCTGCTGCTCATCGTGATCGTGGCGCAGCTCTTCTGCGGCAACGCGGAGGTCGCCGCCGCCAGCCGCATGGTCTTCGCCTTCTCCCGCGACGGTGCGCTGCCCTTCTCCGCGAACTGGCGGCGCGTCAGCCCGCGCACCGGTACGCCCGCGCGTGCCGTGCTGCTGACCGTCACCGTCGCCGCTCTGCTGGCCCTGCCGGCGCTCTTCAGCGAGGCTGCGTACGGCGCGGTCACCGCCATCGCCGTCATCGGCGTCACACCCGCCTATGCGATCCCCATCTATCTGCGGCTGCGCAACAAGGAACGCTTCCAGCAAGGGAAGTGGAACCTCGGCCGCTGGGGTGTGCCCATCGGCTGGGTCGCGGTGACGTGGGTGGTCTTCGTGACCGTGCTCTTCTGCCTCCCGCAGAAGACCCCGATCGACGTCGACTCCTTCAACTACGCGCCTGTCGCTCTGATCGGTGTGCTGGGCCTGGCCACGATCTGGTGGCTGGTGGCGGGCCGGGGCTCCTACACGACGCCCACCTACAGCACCAGCAGCGGTGACCGTGAGATCGCCGAGATGAGCGACGAGATCGTCTGACCCGCCGGACGGCACGCCCGGGCTGGCGGGCGGCTGCCCACCCGGGCCGCCGTCCGCTGCCCGGACGCATCTGCCCGGACGCATCTGTTCGGACCCATCTGCCTGGACGGGCCCGCGCCCTAGGGGCTCGTGGGCCGAGGACCAGGAGACCGGCGTGCCGGACGATGGTGGATCAGCGGGCAGCGGGGTAGGTCTCCGCCCGAAGACCGCGACTGGGAAGGAATGTGCACGATGAGCCGCGAAGGTGACGCGAGTACGGACGGCAACGAGGCGTACGGCAAGAAGGCCTTCAAGAGGTCCAGGAGCCACTTCGCGGACCGGATCACCGCTGACGGCGCGTACGGCTGGCCGGTCGAGGCAGGCCGCTACCGGCTCGTCATCAGCCGCGCCTGCCCGTGGGCGAGCCGGGCGGCGATCTCCAGGCGGCTGCTCGGCCTTGAGGACGCACTCTCGCTCGCCGTCACCGATCCGCTGCAGGACGATCGCAGTTGGCGCTTCACGCTCGATCCGGGCGGCAAGGACCCGGTCCTGGGCATCAGCTATCTCCACGAGGCCTACGACGCCCGCGAAAGCGGCTATCCGGGCGGCGTGAGCGTCCCGGCGATCGTCGACGTACCGAGCGGCCGGCTGGTCACCAACGACTTCCAGCAGATGACCCTCGACCTGGCCACCGAGTGGAGCAGCCTGCACCGGCCCGGCGCCCCCGACCTGTATCCGCTGGCACTGCGCGACGAGATCGACGAGGTGATGGAAGGGGTCTACCGCGACCTCAACAACGGTGTGTACCGCGCCGGTTTCGCCACCGGGCAGGAGGAGTACGAGGCCGCCTTCGACGA
>DATMEI010000141.1:0-9707 GCA_035556995.1 Streptomyces sp. | reverse complement strand
TGGAGCCGCGCACTGTCCGCGCAGGCCAAAGAGGAGCAGCGTCTGGCCGAGCTGCCGCTGTGGTCGGACATGCTCTCAACCCCCGGTCCGCAGCTGGCGAACCGGCCGCTCGACCCGGCACGTGACACCACCGGGCGGGCAAAGGCCCACCTGCTGACGTACGGCGCGGAGCGGGCCCGTCACCTCTTCACGACCATCCCCGCGGCCTTCCACTGCGAGATCAACGACGTCCTGCTCACCGCGCTCGCCCTGGCCGTACGCCGCTGCCTGGGCACCGAAGGGGACGTACTCATCGACGTGGAGGGGCACGGCCGCGAGCCGGTCGTCCCCGGCGCCGATCTCTCCCGCACCGTCGGCTGGTTCACCAGCATGTACCCGGTGCGCCTCGCACCGGGGGAGACGGCAGCCGAAGGCCGGGGCGCCGGGCAGGAGTTGGGGCGTGCTCTGCGCCGGGTCAAGGAGCAGCTCCGCGCGATTCCCGACAAGGGCATCGGCTTCGGCATGCTGCGCTACCTGAACCCGGAGACGTCGCTCTCGCTCGCCTCCGCTCCGCCGAGGCACATCGGGTTCAACTACTTCGGCCGTTTCCTGCTGCCTGCGGCGGCCGGGGAGCGGGACTGGGCACCGGCACCCGAGACGACGATGAGTGCCGGCGCCGATGCGGAGATGCCGCTGACCCACCCGCTGTCCATCAACGCGCTCACCCAGGACGCCGAGGACGGCACGGAACTGGCCGTCTCCTTCGTGTGGCCGGAGGGGGTCGTCGAGGAGCAGACCGTACGGGACGTGGCGGACGCCTGGTTCGAGATCCTCGACTCCCTCGCCGAGTACGCGACACAGCCCGGCGCGGGCGGCCGTACACCGTCCGACTTCCCGCTGGTCTCGCTCGACCAGGGCGAGATCGAGACGCTGGAGGAGGTACACCCCGACCTGGAGGAGATCCTTCCGCTCTCGCCGCTCCAGCAGGGCATGCTCTACCACGTCCTGCTCGGCGCCCTGGCCGACGACGACGGCGAAGAAGGCGACGAGGCCCGGCACAACCTCTACACCGTGCAGCTGGCGCTCGACCTGGAGGGCGCGCTCGATCCGGCGCGGATGCGGGAGGCAGGCCAGGCGCTTCTGCGCCGTCACGGCAACCTGCGTGCTGCCTTCGTGCACGACGGCATGCGCCAGCCGGTCCAGGTTCTCTGCGCGGACGCTCAACTCCCGTGGCGTGAGGAGAACTTGAGGTGGCTGACGGAGGAGCAGCGCGAGCAGGAGATGCTCCGGATGATGCGCGGCGAGCGGGGAAGGCCGTTCGACCCCGCCCAGCCGCCGATGGTGCGGATGATGCTCATGACGACCGGAGAGAACCGTTACCGGCTCGTCCTGACCACGCATCACATCCTGCTCGACGGCTGGTCGTTGCCCGTGCTGGTGCGGGAGCTGTTCGCGCTCTACCGCGACGGTGACGGCGACAGTGGCGGCGGGGGAGACCTGCCGGCCATCACACCGTTCCGCGAGTACCTCGCCTGGCTGGAGGACGTCGACGCCGCGGCAGCCGAGGACGCGTGGCGGGAGGCACTGGCCGATCTCAGCACCACCACCCGCCTCGCCCCGGAGGAGGGCGACCGCGCGCCGAAGCCGCCGGCTCATGTGGCCGTCGAACTGACGGAAGAGACCACGACGGCACTCGTGGAGATGGCCCGCAGGCACGGCGTCACTCTGAACACCGTGCTGCAGGCCTGCTGGGGTGTGCTGCTGGGCTTGAAGACGGGCAACGACGACGTGGTGTTCGGGTCCGTGGTCTCCGGCCGTCCCGCCGAACTGCCGGGCGTGGAGTCGATGGTGGGGCTGTTCATCAACACGGTCCCGACGCGGGTGCGGATGAACACGGACGAGTCGCTGGGCACCCTGTTCGTACGGCTCCAGCAGGAGCAGACGTCCTTGATGTCGTACCACCACATCGGTCTCGGCGAGATACGCCGGATCACGGACATGGGCGACATGTTCGACACCGTGATGGCCTTCGAGAACTACCCGATCGACGGAGTGATGGACGAGCCCGCCCCCGGTCTCGCCCTGAAGGGCGCCAGCGGCGACGACGCCCCGCACTACCCGCTCGGCCTGATCGTCTCCGCACGCGGCGAACGTCTGTTCCTGCGGCTCGACTACCGTCCGCACCTCCTGGAGCGTGACTACGTCGAGGCGCTGTCCGCCCGCTTCCAGGCGCTGTTGACGACGGCGGCCACGGACCCGGCGAGGAGCGTCGGCGCCGTCGAGAGCGAGGAGAACAGCGGCAGGGGCTCCGCCGGGGCCCTCGCAGGTGCCGGCGCCCGCTCCGAGGACGGGCAGCAGCAGGAGGCCAGCGGCATCGGCGTGCTGCTGCCGCTGCGTGACTCGGGCAGCCGTCCGCCGCTGTTCTGCGTGCACCCGGCAGCCGGAATCGCCTGGTCCTACGCCGGGCTCACCACACCGCTGGGCGTCGACCAGCCCGTCTACGGCCTTCAGGCACGCGGTCTGGACGGCAGCGAGGTGCTGCCCGCGTCGGTGAAGGAGATGGCCGCGGACTACCTGCAGCAGGTGCGTCAGGTTCAGCCCTCCGGCCCGTACCACCTCCTGGGGTGGTCCTTCGGCGGCCTGGTGGCCCACGAGATGGGCGTACAGCTCCAGCAGAGCGGCGAGCAGGTCGGGCTGCTGGCGATGCTCGACGCCTTCCCCTCCGGTCCTCCTGGCGGCGACGAAGGAGGCCCGGGCGATGCGTCAGCCCAACAGGCGGGCACCGACGGCGAGTTGTGCGACCCGCCCGCGGACGGCGGTGTCGGGGTCGTGCTGGGGCTGCTGCTGGAGTTCTTCGGCTACGACCCGGCTGCCTGGGAGGGCGAGACGCTGACGTATCCGCGGTTCCTGGAGGTCGCCCGCGACCGTACGGGCCTGCTGGCGACGTTCGACGAGTCGCGCGTCGCGGCGATCTGCCGGATCTTCCTCAACAACGGCACCCTCTCCCGCGCCCACACCCCGGGCCGGTTCGCCGGTGACGCGCTGGTCTTCGCCGCGAGTGAGACGGACACCCAGCTCGCGTCCGAACTGTGGCTGCCGTACCTGGACGGCGGGAAGCCCGAGGTGCGCTCGGTCGAGCAGTCGCACGGTGAGATGGGACGTCCGGACGCACTGGGCGGGATCGGCCGCGTGCTGCTGCCGCGCCTGCAGGGTGACCCGACGAAGCCAGGGTCGGCGGCATGAGCTGTGGCATGGGCGACGGTACGGGCCACGGCTTGAGCGGAGAAGCGAACGAATCGGAGCGGGCATGAGGGAGCCCTCGCAGGAGGGCGGCGCGGGAGACGCGGAAGAGGGGAACGGACCGTTCCCCCTTTCCACGGCCCAGTCCGGCATGTGGCTGGGCCAGGCACTCGCGCCGCAGTCGTCCCGCTACCACGTGGGGATCAGCGTCGAGGTCTCCGGATCGCTGGACCCGGTGACGTTCGAGTCGGCGTTCCGGCACGTCACCGCCGAGGCGGAGGCGCTGCGGGCGCGGTTCATCATCGGGGGCGACGGCGAACCGCGCCAGCACACCTACCCGTTGACCGCGTGGGGCGTGCCCTTCGTCGATCTCAGAGTCGAACGGCACCCTCAGCGTGCGGCGACGGCGTGGATGCGCGCCGACCTGGCACGCCCCTTCGACCTCGCTCAAGGCCCGCTCGTGCGCGGGGCGTTGCTCCAGCTCTCGGAGAACCGTGCGTGCTGGTACCTGGGGGCCCACCATCTGGTTCTGGACGGCTTCAGCTCTTCCCTCTTCGCGCAGCGCCTCAGCGAGGTGTACGCCGCCATGGAGGCCGGAAAGCCGCCCGCCGCGGGGGAGTTCGGGCCGCTGAGTGCGCTGCTGGGAGAGGAGGCGGCATACCGGGTCTCACCGGATTTCGCCACCGACCGCGACTTCTGGCGGGAGCGGATGGCGGGCAGGCCCGACGCCGCCGACCTGGCGTGGACGCCCGAGGCGTCGACGCCCGTGGCGCCCACACCCGGGGAGCCCCGGCCTTCTGCCGATACTGCCGGAATGCCGGTGCGCCGGGGTGCGGTGATTCCCCCAGACCTCTGGCAGGCGATAGGCGAGCGGGCACGCCAACTGGACGTCCGATGGCCTGTGTTGGTGACCGCGGCAGCCGCGCTGCTCGTGCACGCCCGTACGGGCCGTAGCACCGGCGAAGAGGTGATGCTGGGTCTTCCCGTCACGGCCCGCGTGGGACCGGCTCTGCGCACGGTGCCGGGCATGGCGTCGAACGTACTGCCGCTGCGGGTGCCCGTCGCCCAGGACCGGCCTGCGGCGGAGCTGGTGCGTGCCGTCGGCGCGGAGATGAAAGCCGCGCTCGGCCATCAGCGTTACCGGTACGAGGACTTGCGTCACGATCTGGGTCTGACCGGGGGCGGGGCGGGGCGGCTGTTCGGGCTCGCGGTGAACGTACTGCCCTTCGACTACGGGCAGCGCTTCGCGGGGCGGCCGATGGTGATGCGCAACGTCGCGATCGGCCCGGTCGAAGACCTGTCCGTCACCGTCTACCGCGACGCCGAACGGTCCGGCCTGCGCATCGACGTGGACGCGGACCCCGCGCGGTTCACCGGACGTGAAGCCGCCGCCGAGGCACGCCGGTTCGCCCGGCTGCTGGGGCAGCTTGCCTCGGACCCGGACCGTTCCCTCGGGCATCTGGACCCTCTCACGCCGGGCGAACGCCGGCTTCTGGTGCCGCGTCCCGTGCGTCCCGTACGTCCCGGCCCCGGGGTCTCATCGATCCTGCCGGAGCTCGTCGAGCGCTGGGCGGCACGCAACCCCCATGCGACAGCGGTCACTTCGGGCGGGCGGCCTGAAGAAGCGGAAGAAGCCGAAGGACCGGAAGGACCGGAAGGACCGGCAGAGGCGGCCCTCACCTATGGGGAGCTCAACGCCCGCGCCAACCGGCTCGCCAGGGCGCTGGTGAATCGCGGCGCCGGACCCGAACAGACCGTCGCCGTGCTGCTGCCGCGTGACCCCGGCCTGGTCACCGCGATCCTCGCGGTGAGCAAGACCGGCGCCGCCTATCTGCCCCTCGATCCTCGCTGGCCCGCCGAACGCGTCCGCATGATCCAGGAGGACGCGCAGCCCGTCCTCACCGTCACCCCCGAAGAACTCGCTCAACTGCACGACGAGGCAGCCGAGTTGCCGTCGGTCGATCTGACTGACGCGGACCGCCGCGCACCGGTCGGGCCCGACCACGCCGCCTACGTGATCTACACCTCCGGCTCCACCGGCCGCCCCAAGGGCGTGGTGGTCCCGCACAGCAGCGTCGTGACGCTCCTGGAGGAGGCCGCCGCCCCGTTCCGCTTCGGGCCGGACGACGTGTGGACGATGTTCCACTCCTGCGCCTTCGACTTCTCCGTCTGGGAGATGTGGGGAGCGCTCGCGCACGGCGGGCGTCTGGTCGTCGTGGACCACGAAGTGAGCCGCTCGCCACGGGACTTCGTCGACCTGCTGATCCGCGAACGCGTGACCGTACTGAACCAGACGCCGTCCGCCTTCCGGGCGCTCGACGAGGCCGACGCCGCAGCCGGGCAGGGCAGTCGCTCTCAACTGGCCCTGCGCTACGTCATCTTCGGAGGAGAGGCACTGCGCCCCTTCCGGCTGCGCTCCTGGCACGAGCGGTACGGCCTCTCCTCGCCCGCACTCGTCAACATGTACGGCATCACCGAGACCACCGTGCACGCCAGCCGCGTCGACCTGTCCGAGGGCCACCTCGCCGAGCGCGGCAGCCCGGTCGGAACGCCGATCCCCGGGGCACGGTTCTACGTGCTCGACAGCCGTCTGCGGCCCGTACCGCCGGGCACCACAGGCGAGTTGTACGTCGCGGGTCCGGGTGTGGCGCGCGGCTACCTCGGCCGTCCGGGCCTGACCGCGTCCCGCTTCGTGGCCGACCCGTTCGGACCGCCCGGGTCGCGGCTGTACCGCTCGGGCGACCTGGCCGGATGGCGCGCGGACGGCGGACTGGAGTACGCGGGAAGGGCCGACGACCAGATCAAGGTCCGCGGATTCCGCATCGAGCCCGGCGAGATCGAGGCCGCACTGTCGCAGGCCCCAGGCGTCGCACACGCCGTCGTGGCCGCCGAGCCCGGCCGTGACGGCACAGGCGACGCCCGGCTCGTCGCCTATGTGGTCGCGGACTCGCGACGACCGGACCAACAGCGGGGCACAGCGGATCCGTTGGGTGCCGCACTGCGCGAGTATCTGCGTGCCCGTCTGCCCGATCACCTGATACCCGCCGTCTTCGTCCCCCTGGAGCGGCTGCCGCTCACCCCCAACGGAAAGCTGGACCGGGAGGCACTGCCCTCACCCGCCTCCGCCGACCGCGCGGCGCCGGGCGGCCCCGTACCCGACGAGCAGCCCCAGACGGCGGACGAGCGCCGACTCGCCGCCCTCTACGCCGAATTGCTCGACGTCTCGCAAGTCGGCGCGGCAGACGGCTTCTTCGACCTTGGCGGTGACAGCCTGCGCGCGACCCGGCTGGTCAGCAGAGTGCGCAGCGAGCTGAACGCGGACATCGACGTGCGGGACGTCTTCGAGTATCCGACCGTCGCAGGGCTCGCCGCCCGCCTGCGCGTTCACGCCCCCGGGCGGACAGCGCAGCCCCCGGTGTCCTCCCTGCCGCTGCCGGTAACCGAAGGGCGCCCGGAGAGCGTCCCGCTGTCCCACGCGCAGCGCCGCCTGTGGTTCCAGCAGTCGCTCACCGGACCCGACGCCGCCTACAACGTCCCTCTGGTGCTGCGGATGACCGGAGACCTCGACCAGGACGCGCTGCGCACCGCCCTCGACGACGTCACCGAGCGGCACGAGTCGCTGCGTACCGTCGTACGGGAACGAGCGGGGCGTGCCGAACAGTTCGTGCTGCCGCCCGAATCGGCCCGCCCCTGGCTCCCCGAGGTACGCACCGACGCCGCGCGGCTGGACGAGGCCCTCGGTGCGGCGGCGCGGCACGCCTTCCGCCTGGAGACCGAACCCCCGCTGCGTGCACAGCTGTTCACCAGCGCGCCCGGCGAGCACGTACTGCTTCTGCTTCTGCACCACATCGCTTGCGACGCGGCGTCGCTGGCACCGCTGCTGACCGACCTCGGCACGGCGTACGCCGCCCGGTCCGGGGGCGGCCGGCCGCCCTGGACGCCGCTGCCCGTCCAGTACGCCGACTACGCCTTGTGGCAGCGCACGCTCCTCGGGACCGACAGCGAGCCGACGAGTCTGACGAGGGAAGGGCTCGGACACTGGACCCGGGTCCTGGGGGGCCTCCCGCAGCGGATACCGCTCCCCGCCGACCGCGCGCCCAGCCAGGAGGAGCCGGAGGAGGGGGACAGTGCCGGGGACAGCGTCGCCTTCCGGGTTCCGGCCGAAGTGCACGCGCGCCTCGCAGAGTTGGCCGTTTCGGAGCAGGCGAGCCTGTTCATGGTGGTGCACGCCGCACTGGCGGTGCTGCTGACCCGTCTGGGTGCGGGCACGGACATCCCCGTGGGCAGTGCCGTGGAAGGCCGCAACGACGCGAGCCTCGACGGGCTCGTCGGCTTCTTCGTCAACACGGTGGTGCTGCGCACCGACACGTCCGGATCGCCCACGTTCCGGGAGCTGTTGACCCGCGTACGCGAAGCCGACCTAGTGGCCTTCGCGCATCAGGACGTGCCGTTCGACCTCGTCGTCGAAGCACTCAACCCCGACCGCAGCGCGCCCGGACAGCCGCTGTTCCAGGTGATGCTGACCCTCACTCAGGCGCCGCCGCAGAGCGTGGATCTGCCGGGTCTGTCGACGACCGTCAGCACCGTGCGTCCGAGTGCCGCCAAGTTCGACCTGTGCCTCAGTGTGTACGAGCACCGGGGCGCGGCAGGAGCGTGCCTCGGGCTGGAGGGCCAACTCGAATACAGAAGCGCCCTGTTCGAGAGGGCGACCGCGGAGGCACTCAGCGAACGCTTCGAGCGCCTGCTGGCAGCGGCATCCACCGGCCCGGACGTCCCGGTGCACAGCCTCGCCGTCCTCGGCGGTGTGGAGCGGCGGCGCCTGCTCGCAGGGTGGGGCACCGGGACGGCTCTCCCCGCGGATGCCCGGCGCACCGTTCCACAGCGCTTCGTCGAGCAGGTACGCGTCACACCCGGCACCGTCGCGGTACGCGCACCCGGACTGACCCTGACCTACGCCGAGTTGGACTCACGCTCGGAGGTACTCGCCGCGCGGCTCGCCGCATCGGGTGTGTCCCGCGAAACGCCCGTCGCGGTCCTGCTGGAGCGGTCGGGCGAACTCGTGGTGACGCTGCTGGCGATCCTCAAGGCCGGCGGCGCCTACGTTCCGCTCGACCCGCGGGCGCCGCGGGCCAGGCAGGAACAGGTCGTCGCCGAGTCCCGCGCCCCGGTCCTGGTCACCGGCAACGGTCTGCAGGGCCAGGGGAGTTGGCCGGGAGATCCGCTGATCCTCGGCATCCACGACGCAGGCCCGGACACGACCGGGGACGCCGACGGCGCCGGTGCGGACGGGGCAGGCGCACCGGACGACCCGGCCGCGCTCGCCTACGTCATGTACACCTCCGGATCGACCGGCGTCCCCAAGGGAGTCGCGGTCACCCACGGCGACATCGTCGCGCTCGCACTCGACGGAAACGGCAGCCGCCAAGAGGGCGCCCCACGGCGGACGTTGCTGCACTCCCCGCATTCCTTCGACGCCTCCACCTTCGAGATCTGGGGCCCGCTGCTGACCGGCGGCGAAGTGATCGTCGCACCCGACGGCGAGCTCGACGTCGAAAAGCTGGAGCAGCTCGTCGCCGACGGGAACGTCACCAGCCTCTGGCTCACCGCCGGCCTCTTCCAACTGGTCGCCGAGGAGAACCCAGTCGCGCTGCGCCCCCTCGATGAGGTGTGGACCGGCGGCGACGTGGTCTCACCCCGCGCCGTACGCGCCGTGCACCGGAACTGCCCCCGCACCCGCGTCATGAACGGCTACGGGCCGACCGAGACGACGACGTTCGCCACCCGGCACACGATCACCGCCGCCGACGTGGACGACGACGCCACCGCGAACGGCGGCCCGGGCACCGGTGTGCCCATCGGACGGCCCCTGGACGGCACCCGCGCGTACGTACTCGACGACGCCCTGCAGCCCGTACCCGCCGGTGTGACGGGCGAGTTGTACGTGGCGGGCGCGGGCGTGGCACGCGGCTACCTCAACCAGCCGGGCCTGAGCGCCGAACGGTTCGTGGCCGACCCCTACGGTCCCGCCGGGGCGCGGATGTACCGGACAGGCGACCTCGTGCGGTGGCTGCCCGGCGGGGTGCTCGGCTTCGTGGGCCGTGCAGACGGGCAGGTGAAGCTGCGCGGCTTCCGCATCGAGACCGAGGAGGTCGCCGCGGCACTCGCCGGACACGGCGGCGCCGGCCAGGCCGTCGTCGTCGCACGGGAGGACCAGCCGGGGGAGCGGCGCCTCGTCGCCTACCTCGTCCCCGACGGCGCAGGCAGCGCAGGCGACGAAGGTGACGCGGGGACGGTGGACTGGCCGGCCCTGCAGGAACACGCCGCGAGCGTGCTGCCCGACTACATGCTGCCGACAGCCCATGTCGTCCTCGACAGGCTGCCGTTGACACGCAACGGCAAACTCGACCGGGCGGCACTGCCCGCACCGAAACGGGCCGAACCGAGCACCGCGGCCGCAGCACCGTCCACCGACTGCGAGAAGGTGCTGT
>DATMEI010000140.1:0-5257 GCA_035556995.1 Streptomyces sp. | reverse complement strand
CCTTCGCGCGAAGAATTCCCGTACGCCATCCGCCAGGTCTCCGAAGCTCTCAGCTCCAACGGCTCCACCTCGATGGGCTCGGTCTGCGCCTCGACGCTGTCCCTGCTCAACGCCGGTGTGCCGCTGAAGGCCCCGGTCTCGGGCATCGCGATGGGCCTCATCTCCGGTGAGGTAGATGGCGAGCAGCGTTATGTCACGCTCACCGACATCCTCGGCGCCGAGGATGCCTACGGCGACATGGACTTCAAGGTCGCCGGCACCCGGCAGTTCGTCACCGCCCTCCAGCTCGACACCAAGCTGGACGGCATCCCGGCCTCCGTCCTGGCCGCGGCGCTGAAGCAGGCCCGCGACGCGCGTCTGCACATCCTGGACGTGATGAACGAGGCCATCGACGTTCCGGACGAGATGTCCCCGAACGCCCCGCGGATCATCACCGTGAAGATCCCCGTGGACAAGATCGGTGAGGTCATCGGCCCCAAGGGCAAGATGATCAACCAGATCCAGGAGGACACGGGCGCCGACATCACCATCGAGGACGACGGCACCATCTACATCGGTGCCGCCGACGGTCCGGCCGCCGAGGCCGCCCGTACCACGATCAACGGCATCGCGAACCCGACGATGCCCGAGGTCGGCGAGCGGTACCTGGGCACGGTCGTGAAGACGACCACCTTCGGCGCCTTCGTCTCGCTCCTCCCCGGCAAGGACGGACTGCTGCACATCTCGCAGATCCGCAAGCTCGCCGGCGGCAAGCGCGTGGAGAACGTCGAGGACGTCCTCGGCGTCGGCCAGAAGGTCCAGGTCGAGATCGCCGAGATCGACCAGCGCGGCAAGCTCTCGCTGATCCCCGTCCTGGACGAGGACGCCGAGGGTTCCGAGAAGCCCGAGGAGAACGACGGCGCGTCCGAGGACGACGCCGCGGGCGACAAGTGACACGTACGCACCGAGCGACGGCCCGCCCCACCATCACGGAGGGGCGGGCCGTCGCCCGTACATCAGGGAGGGTGAAGCCGATGTCCGGCGGCCGAAGTGTCGGTGGAAACGGCGGAAACGGCGCGAAGGGCAGCGCGAACGGCGGAGGAGAAGTCCGCAAGACCGTCCTGCCGGGCGGGCTCCGGGTCATCACCGAGACCGTGCCCAGCGTGCGTTCCGCCACCTTCGGCATCTGGGCGCACGTCGGCTCCCGCGACGAGACCCCGGCTCTCAACGGCGCCACCCACTACCTGGAACATGTGCTCTTCAAGGGCACGGAGCGGCGCAGCGCCCTGGAGATCTCGTCGGCGCTGGACGCCGTCGGCGGTGAGATGAACGCCTTCACGTCCAAGGAGTTCACGTGCTACTACGCACGTGTCCTCGACGCCGATCTCCCTCTCGCCATCGACGTCGTCGGTGACATGCTCACCAGCTCCGTCCTCGATCCCGCCGAGGTCGAGTCCGAACGGGGCGTCATCCTCGAAGAGATCGCGATGACCGAGGACGACCCCGGCGACTGCGTGCACGACCTCTTCGCGCACACGATGTTCGGGGACTCGCCGCTGGGCCGTCCCGTGCTGGGCACCGTCGAGACGGTCAACTCACTGACCCGCGACCGCATCGCCAGCTTCTACCGCCAGCACTACGACCCTCCGCATCTGGTCGTCGCCGCTGCGGGAAACCTCGATCACGACACGGTCGTGGAGCAGGTACGGACGGCCTTCGACCGCGCGGGCGCGCTCAGCCGTACGACCACCGAGGCCGCCGAACCGGTCGGGCCGCGCACCGGCGAACACCCCCTGCGTGCCCACGGACGGGTCGAACTCTCCGACCGCCGCACCGAACAGGCCCACCTCGTGCTCGGCCTGCCGGGCGTCTCCCGCAACGACGACCGCCGCTGGGCGCTCGGCGTGCTCAGCGCAGCGCTCGGGGGCGGCATGAGCTCGCGCCTCTTCCAGGAGATCCGGGAGAAGCGTGGCCTGGCCTACAGCACGTACTCCTACACCTCCGGCTTCGCCGACTGCGGGCTCTTCGGTGTCTACGCCGGCTGCCGTCCCAGCCAGGTCTCGGATGTGCTGAAGATCTGCCGTGACGAGCTGGACCAGGCTGCACGGCACGGCCTCCCCGACGACGAACTGCAGCGAGCCGTCGGCCAGTTGACCGGTTCGACCGTTCTCGGTCTGGAGGACACGGGCGCGCTGATGCACCGGCTTGGCAAGAGCGAACTGTGCTGGGGCGAGCAGCTGTCGGTCGACGACATGCTGGCCAAGATCTCCGCCGTCACCCCCGACGACGTACGGGCAGTCGCGCGCGACGTGCTGGACCAGCGTCCCTCTCTCTCCGTCATCGGCCCGCTCACCGACCGCCAGGCGTCCCAGCTGCACGAGGCCGTCGCCTGACCTGCCCTGCCCCGCGTCACTCCCCACCAGCAAGTGAAGTCCGAAGCCCGACCAGTCGGCGAAGTCCGCGAAGGAACGAAACAATGAGCAAGCTGCGTGTGGCCGTCCTCGGCTCTGAGGGCCGGATGGGTTCCGAAGCCGTACGTGCCGTCGAAGCCGCCGACGACATGGAACTGGCCGCCGCCCTCGACCGCGACGACAGTCTGGACGCGCTCACCCGCGCCGGCACCCAGGTCGCCATCGACCTGACGCACCCCGAAGCCGTCCTGGGCAACCTGGAGCACTGCGTCGCGAACGGCATCCACGGCGTCGTCGGGACCACCGGCTGGACGGACGAGCGGCTGGCGACCGTACGCGGCTGGCTCGACGCCTCACCGGGCACCGGCGTGCTCATCGCTCCCAACTTCGGCATCGGCGCCGTACTGACCATGCAGTTCGCCCAGCAGGCGGCCCGCTTCTTCGAGTCCGCAGAAGTCGTCGAGCTGCACCACCCCGACAAGGCCGACGCCCCCAGCGGTAAGGCTGTCCGCACCGCCCAGCTCATCGCCGCGGCCCGTGAAGAAGCGGAGCTTCCCGCACAGCCGGACGCCACAAGCACCGGCCTGGAGGGCGCCCGCGGCGCCGACGTGGACGGAGTGCCGGTGCACGCGGTACGGCTGCGCGGACTCGTCGCGCACCAGGAGGTGCTGCTCGGCGGCGAAGGGGAGACCCTCACCATCCGGCACGACTCGCTGCACCGCAGCTCCTTCATGCCGGGCGTGCTGCTCGGTGTGCGACGCGTCGTCTCCGCTCCAGGACTCACCTTCGGGCTGGAGCACTTCCTCGACCTGGACCGATGAAGAGCGTGCGCGCCAAGCTCACCTACTTCGCGCTCGCTGCCCTGCTGGTCTTCTACTTCCTGCTGGTGGGCAGCAGAGGAGTGCTGCTGATCGAGCAGGGCACACCCGTCACAGTCGTCTTCGGACTGGCCGTGCTGATCCTGCCGTTGATCGGCGTCTGGTTCCTCTGGCACACCACTCGCTTCGCGCGGAACGCCGGCCGCCTCGCCCGTGAACTGGAGGCCGAGGGCGGGCTCCCCGTGGACGAGCTGCGGCGTACACCGTCAGGCCGTATCGACAGGGACTCCGCAGACGAAGTCTTCGCCAAGAGGCAGTCCGAGACGGAGCGGGATCCGGACGACTGGCGCAGCTGGTTCCGCCTCGCAGTCGCCTACCACGACGCACGCGACACACCGCGCGCCCGCAAGGCGATGCAGCATGCCATCTCCCTGCACGACGCCCCCTCCACCCGCGAGGGGCGCGAGCGCGGCACTTCCTAGCTGTACGCCTGGCGGGACTCCGCAGCCCAGCTCTCGATGACGTCGGCAGCGCGGTCGAAGGCCTCAGGCCGAGCCAGGAAGTCCGCGTTGTGGTCCGTCAGCAGCGTACGCAGCGGCTGGCCGTCACCGGACGGCACGACGGCGAGGGCCTGCCCCTGCACAGTCCGGGGCAGACCGAGATACCGGACGGGCTGCTGAACGGTACGGACAGCCGTCACCTGCTGCCAGCTCAAGGTCACCGTGGTCAGCAACCCGACCCGGCGCAGCCCGTACGCGCAGACCCACATGCCCACGCGCAGCAGTCTCAGCGCGAACGCGATCACGAGCATCCCGGCGCCGAGGCACACCGCTGCTCCCGGCAGCGTCCCGGCAAGCGCGATGATCAGCGCCGAGAAGAGCAAGTACGAGGCGAGCAGCAGCAGCGTCGCCGCCGCGGCGACCCGCCAGGGTCCGGGACGGTACGGGCGGCGCCAGTGTTCGCGTGCATCGTGCGGCAGCGGGGCCTGAGCCGCGTAGGCGGCGTCTGCTTGGCCGTCGGCCGTCAGAAATGGCAGTGGCACTGCTGATCCTCGCTCGCAATGGACTCGTTCGGGTGGTGCGCGAGGACATTAGCGAGCTACGCGATGCCCGGCCAGCCCGGCTGGTCCACGCGGCGCGTCGGCTTTGCCGTACGGCGGTCTCAGCGGCCCTCGGCCGCAGCGGGGCCGCCCCGCTGGGACTGCTGCTCGGGATCGAGCGCGGGAACGCCCAGAAGGAGGGATCCGACCAGCCCGGCGACCACGGTCAGGCCGAAAAGCGCACTTCCCGCCCGTTGGGTGAGGCTGCGCTCGGCACGAGGCGGCGGCGTGACATTGCTGCGGAACCGGTCGGCGTCGGCAATGAACGCGAACGGCACAGACTCTCCGCGGCGGGGCATGGGCAGGGGACTCCTGTCGTGATCGTTCTGGATGGCTGTCTGAGGAACGTCCGGGAGGGCGATGAAGTGCCGCATCCAGGGATCGTCATTGAAAAATATCAAGCGCAGGCGCGACTTCATGCACCGGGGGCCCTTATCTCAAAAGAGAGCCTCATTTATCCGGATAGAAGTGACTTGTCGATTCCACGGCACCGAGGGTGCGAACCGGTGTACGACGCCGGTGTACGACGAGGACCTCACCGGCGGGGCGCCTGCGGGAGCGGCCGTCAGGGGCTGTCAGTGGTGCGCCGTAGGCTGGGCGCGCTTTGGCAGTTGCACGCACCCGGAAGGACCCGCCAGTGACCGACACCCCCGAAGGGACCGTCGCCCCCAGCTTCCGCGCCGAGATGACGGTCGAGCTGGTCAAGCACAGCGCCGCGGACACCGACGTGCTCTGGGCGGCCAGGGTCTCGACCGGGGGTGAGAAGTCCCTGGAGGAGCTGCACAAGGACCCCGAGCGGTCGAAGGGGCTGATCAACTTCCTGATGCGGGACCGTCACGGCAGTCCCTTCGAGCACAACTCGATGACCTTCTTCATCAGTGCGCCCCTCTTCGTCTTCCGTGAGTTCCACCGCCACCGCGTCGGCTGGTCCTACAACGAGGAGTCCGGCC
>DATMEI010000139.1:0-5284 GCA_035556995.1 Streptomyces sp. | reverse complement strand
GTCCGGCGGCACGGTCAACGCCATGTACCGGCTGGGGGAGGACCTGGTCGTCCGGCTGCCGCTGGTGCGGGGCGGGGCCGCGGATGTGGTGCTGGAGCGGGAATGGCTGCCCCGGCTCGCGCACCTGCTGCCCGCCCGCGTCCCCGAGATGCTCGGCGCGGGGGAGCCCGCCGAGGGGTATCCGTGGCCGTGGTCGGTGTACCGGTGGCTGGCAGGCGAGCATCCCGAAGCGGGGGCGCTGAGCGAGCCCGTGCTGCTGGCCGGGGATCTGGCCGCGTTCGTCGCGGCGATGCGGAGCATCACCCTTCCGGCCGCGCCGGAGGCACACCGGGGCGGGCCGGTCGCCTCGCTCGACGCCGAGACCCGGGCGGCGATCGAGGAGCTGCGCGGCATCCCGCAGGAGGACGTCGACTGCGATGCCGCGGCCGCCGTATGGGAGGAGGCGCTGCGTGCCCCGGACTGGGACGGGCCGCCGGTGTGGCTGCATGCCGATCTGATGCCGGGCAACTTGCTGGTCGACGGCGGCAGGCTGGCCTCGGTGATCGACTTCGGGTGCACGGGGCTGGGGGACCCGGCCTGCGATCTGTTCCCGGCGTGGAATCTGCTGCCGCGCGATGCGAGGGAGGTCTTCCGCGAGGCACTGGCCGTGGACGACTCTGCCTGGATCCGCGGCCGGGGGCGGACGCTGTCACAGGCGCTGATCGCGCTGCCGTACTACCGCAGGACGAACCCCGCGATGGCGCACAACGCCCGGCACGTGATCCGGACGGTGCTGGACGAAGGCTGACGCGTCCCAACAGCCGGCGCCGCAGGGGCACTTCGAGTCCGCACGTCCGATGGGAACGACGCCGACCCCTCCGCCGTTTCACGGCCGGCAACGGTGTTGAGGATGATGGGGGTCAGCTGTGCCGACAGGGGCCATGCCGTTCGCGGCGTTCGATGACCTTGAGGACCGGCGGTGAAACGCGAACCGGAGGGAACGGGAGCAGAACCGTCCACGCTGTGGGGGCGTATCGCCTGCTTGTGGGCGGCCGCGTTCGCCGGGTTGCACTTCTACTGGGCCGTCGGCGGTGATGTGGGGCTGAGCATCTCCGCCGGTCCGCTGGCCACCGAGCGCCCGCTGTGGTTCGTCATAGCCGGTTTGTGGGGTGTGGGTGCGCTCTGCCTCCTCGGCGCCCTGCTGGCATGGCTGCTTGCCCGGTCCAGGCTCCGGGGCGTTCCCGCTCGGCTGGCAAGGTGGCTGGGGTGGGGCGTCAGTGCCCTCCTGCTGGCCCGTGGCATCGGTATCGAGGTGCTGCTGCTGACCAGCACAACGCACCTGGACACCTCCGTGAGCGCGGGGCAGCGGACCTGGACGCTGGCCCTCTGGAACCCCTGGTTCATCGCAGGAGGACTGGCCTTCGGCCTCGCCACCCTCCGGTCCCGCAGGCTTACCGACGCCGAACCGCCAGCGGCGACTGCGCGTTGACGAGAAGTGACTCCCGGCAGTGATCAGCTGTGCCGGGAACGCCGGAGCCTGAACAGGTAACAGACCGAAGGACCGGGCAGGGTCTCCGCAGCAGGTCAGAAGCCCTTTCCGCGGCGAAGTGGGCAGGTGGCGGCGGACGAGTCGGCCTGTACGCCGGGTTCTGTCTCCCCGTCGCCTCGCGGCTGCGGGGGAGGCGGCCATCCATCTGGGGCCGGCGTTGCCGCCGGCCTCGTGCGGTCCACCCGCGGACTCGGGCGGGCAGCCCTCGAACGTCCGCGCAGGGCCGTCAGCCGACGGCCCCTCTTGACCTTGCTCCGGATGGGGTTTACCGAGCCGCCCAGGTCGCCCTGGGCGCTGGTGGTCTCTTACACCACCGTTTCACCCTTACCGGTGCCCTGAAGCACCGGCGGTCTGCTTTCTGTGGCACTTTCCCGCGGGTCACCCCGGGTGGGCGTTACCCACCATCCTGCCCTGTGGAGCCCGGACGTTCCTCGGCGGGACCGGAGGTCCCGACGCGACCGCCCGGCCGGCTCGTCCGCCGTACGGCCCATGGTACCCGCGGGTCAGACGCCGCTCTGCATCGAGTCCGCGGACAGTTCGGCCGGTGTGCGGTGCCCCGAGAGGCCCAGTGTGAGGTCGAGATCGGCGAGCAGGCTGCGCAGTACGTGCCGTACGCCGTCCTCTCCGCCGTGCGCCAGTCCGTACGCGTAGGGGCGGCCGACGAGGACCGCGCGGGCGCCGAGGGCGAGGGCCTTGAGGACGTCCGAGCCGGTGCGGACGCCGGAGTCGAAGAGGACTTCGAGGCGGTCGCCGACTGCCTCGACGATGCCAGGCAGGGCGTCCAGCGACGCGATGGCGCCGTCGACCTGACGGCCGCCGTGGTTGGAGACCACGATTCCGTCCATGCCGGCGTCGGCGGCCTTGCGCGCATCGTCCGGGTGCAGGACGCCCTTGAGGACGATCGGCCCGTCCCAGTGTTCGCGGAGGAAGGCCAGTTGGTCCCAGGAGTGGTCGGTGCCGGTGAACATCGGCACCCAGCGCAGGACCGCCGAGATCACGTCGTCCTCCGGCGGCTTCTCGAGCGCCGAGCGGAAGGCCGGGTCGGAGAAGGGGACGGCGGTGCCGATGCCGCGGATGAAGGGCAGATACGACTGGTCGAGGTCCTGCGGGCGCCAGGCGAGCGTCCAGGTGTCCAGGGTGACGACGAGGGTGGTGAACCCGGCACGGCGGGCGCGCTCCAGGATGCTGACGCAGACGTCGTCGTCGTTGGGCCAGTACAGCTGGAACCAGCGGGCGCTGCCCGGCCCGGACGCCTCGGCGACCTCTTCGATGGTGTGCGAGGAAGCAGTGGAGAGCACTATCGGGACGCCGAGTGAGGCCGCGGCGCGAGCGGTGGCCAGTTCGCCGTCGGGGTGGATGATCGACTGGACGCCGACCGGGGCGAGCAGCACGGGCGCGGGCATGCGCGTGCCGAGCACCGTGGTGGTCAAGTCGCGCTGTGTGGCGCCGCGCAGCATGCGCGGGACGAGCCGGTGCCGGTCGAACGCCTCACGGTTGGCGCGGTGCGTGGCGCCGGAACCCGCTGCTCCGGCGAGGTAGCCGAATGCGCCCGGGTCGAGATGTTCACGTGCGGAGGCGCCGAGGAGGGTGAGGTCGGTGGTGAAGGGCGGCAACTGGCCGTCGAGACCGTTGAGATAGATGTCGTTCTGGTAGTTGGCGAAGCCCGGCGTGGGCGGTGCGGGTGGCGCCGCTTCCGTACCGGCTCCGGCTGCCTCGGACGTCTCGGACGCCTCACTCATCGCGCTCGTACCCTTCCCTGTGGGGGTCTCGCCCCGGGAACCGGTGGAGGAACCTGGTGGCGGGGGTGTGGGGGAAGAAGTGTGCGCCGCACGTGGCCCCTCCGGCTACCCCTTCCGCCACCGCTCCGGTCACCCCTCGGCCGTTCCGGCGGCCCGACCAGCCCGTCAGCCCCGGCCGATGTAGGGCATCGTCGTCGCCATCACCGTCGCGAACTGCACGTTCGCCTCCAACGGCAGCTGCGCCATGTGCAGCACTGTGCGGGCGACGTCGGCAGCGTCCATCACCGGCTCCGGGGCTGTCGTGCCGTTCGCCTGCGGCACACCCTGCTGCATCTTCGCCGTCATCTCCGTGGCCGCGTTGCCGATGTCGATCTGACCGCACGCGATGCGGTACGGACGCCCGTCCAGCGAGAGGGACTTGGTCAGTCCCGTCATCGCGTGCTTGGTCGCCGTGTAGGCGATGGAGCCGGGGCGCGGCGTGTGCGCGGAGATGGAGCCGTTGTTGATGATCCGGCCGCCCTGTGGCCGCTGCTCCTTCATCTGCCGGAACGCGCCCTGCGCGCACAGGAACGCGCCGGTCAGATTGACGTTCACGACCCCGCGCCACTCCTCGGGCGACAGGTCCTCCAGGGGCGTGGGGGGCCCGAAGGCACCGGCGTTGTTGAACAGCAGGTCCAGCCTGCCGTGGCGTTCCCGCACGGACGTGAACAGGGCGGTCACCGCGTCCGGGTCGGTGACGTCGGTGGGGATGACGGCTGGGCTGTCCGCTGGGCTTACCGCCGGGATGTGCGCGGAGGCTCCCGCGGGAGCCCCTCCGGCAAGACGTGCGGTCTCCTCCAGCGGCCCGGTACGCCGTCCCGCCAGCGTCACCGACCAGCCTGCGCCCGTCAGTTCGAGAGCGACGGCCCGGCCGATGCCCGAACCGGCACCGGTCACGACCGCCGTCCTCGCTCCTGGACCTGCCGCTCCCTCGTCCCTGTTCAACGCCCCGTCGCTCCGTGTCGTCATGCGCGCAGCGTACGTGCCCCGACAGGGACGCCTCCGCGCAGACCGTGCGCCATCGGATCGCCATGTACCTGTCGCGTGTCTGCCGACTCGCGGCCTCCTGCGGACGGTGCAATCGCTTGTATGACGCAGCCATTGAGCGCAGAGAGCGAATACCGTGCAGCCGCACGGCACTTGTGCCGGCGCAGACTGCTGACCGGGACGGCGGCGACCGTGGCGCTCGCCCTCGGGACGAACCTTCCCCAGCCCGCCCACGCCGTACAGAAGCTCGATCCGGCGGCCATCGACAAGGACCCCTTCACGCTGGGCGTGGCCTCGGGCGATCCGCTGCCCGACTCGGTCGTGCTGTGGACCCGGCTGGCCCCCGACCCTTTCGAGCCGGACAGCGGGCTGACCGCCGAAGCGGTGACCGTCCAATGGGAGTTGGCGAGCGACGAGCAGTTCACACGTACGGCCGACAGCGGGGAGATCACCGCGCACCCCGAGTTCCATCACGCCGTGCACGTCGTGCCCGACGGACTGAAGCCGAGCACCCGCTACTACTACCGCTTCCGGGTGGGCGACTGGACCAGCCCCGTCGGACGCACCCGCACGGCGCCCGCCGCCGACGACGATCCCGAGTCGCTGCGCTTCGCCCTCGTCTCCTGCCAGGCGTACCACGACGGCTACTTCACCGCGCTGAGGCACCTGGCCCAGGAGGAGGACATCGAGGCCGTACTGCACCTCGGTGACTATCTCTACGAGTACGCCGTCGACGCACACGGAGGCGACCGCGCAGACCCGTCCCTCCAGCTGCCCGACCGCTTCAACAAGGAGACCACGACGCTGGAGGACTACCGGCTGCGGTACGCCCTCTACCACTCCGACCCCGATCTGAAGGCCGCGCACGCCGCCCATCCGTGGATCGTCACCTGGGACGACCACGAGGTGGAGAACAACTACGCGGACGAAGTCCCCGACGGCTCACCGCCCGAGGCCTTCCTCGCCCGCCGCGCCGCCGCCTACCGCGCGT